>JAUMEU010000028.1:0-3555 GCA_032120295.1 Opitutales bacterium
CGTCGATGTTATCGCAGGTGGCCTGGCCGACGAGGTGGGCGGAGATCGCCCAGCAACCGAGGTCGTGCTGCGCGAGGAGTTTCCAGACGGACTCGACGTAGCCCGGCTCGTTGACGGCGCGGACGACATCGAAGTGGTCGCCCCAGCAGGCGAGCTCGACGCCTTCGTAGCCCATGGCTTTGACCTTAGGCAGGAGTTCGGCGATTTTGAGGTCGGCCCACTGGCCGGTGAAGAGGGTAACAGGGCGCTGTGACATGGTGCTTAGGGGTGAGCCCTCAAGTCAGCCAATCGGCCCGCTTAATTCAAGTGGGCAATGCTCACAGACCCCGATTTATGCCTTCCGCGACAGCGTTTGGCCCAGTTCGGCCTCCAGCTTGTCGTAGGCCGCCCGGAGCACCGGGTTCGGCTGGACGATACCCGGGGCGGGGGCGCAGAAAACGGGCTCCAGCTCGGCCATCTTGGCCCCGCAGGCACCCTCGGCGGCGCGGAGCGCGGCGCCCAAGGCGGCGGAGTCGGAGACCGCCAAGCGGAGGACCGGGGCGCCGAAGACATCGGCGAAAATCTTGGCGACGGAAGGATTCTCGGAAGCACCACCGGTGAGAAGCAACTGCGTGGTCGGCGTACCGACCCACCGGCTGTGATAACGGAGGCTGAGCGCCTGGCCTTCGACGGCGGCGCGAGGCAGCGTCGCCTGAGTGGCGGCGGCGCCGAGCGCGATGCGACCAGCCGGACGACGCGGCGTGATCTCGGGCTCTTCCATCGGAAGGACGGCGGAGACGGCAGCCGGAGAGGCGTCGACGGCGGCGGAGAAGGCCGGCCAGTCGGCATGACCGCATTCGCGGCGGATGGCTTCGCGGGCGAGCGAACCGTTGCGCACGCAGATCAGGCTCATGCTGCCACCCAGCGGATTACCGAAAGCGTGGCCGAGGCCGGCGGAATCGGTGCGGACGCCTTCGATCGCGGCGAAGAGCGTGTCGCTCGTGCCGAGGCTGATGACGACCTTGCCGGGCTTGGAGGCGCCCATGCCGACGAGGCTGGAAGGGTTGTCACCGGTGCCGATGACGACCTGACACTTGGGCGAGAAGCCATGACGCGCGACGAAGTAGGCGGAGATGCCGCCGGCGACGGTGGAACCAGGGCGAACGGGCGGAAGCTTGGCGGCGAGGTCGGGCGCGGTCGCGGCGAGGGCGGCGGGAGCCCAGTCCCCCTTGCGGATATCCATCAGGTTCATGCCCGCGCCGTCACCGGTGTCGATCGCGGCGTCCTTGCCGGCGAGCACCGAAGCGAAGAAGGAAGAAACGAGGTGGACGCGCTTGGTCCTGGCCCAGGCGGCGGGCTCGAGCTTGGCGAACCGGCGGATCTGCGGGCCGGTGAAGCGCATCGTCGCGACGGAGCCGGTCAGGTCGCAGACGGCCTGGTCACCGCCGAGGGCGGCGGCGATCTCGGCGCATTCGGCCGCGGTGGAGGAATCCATCCAGATCGGCGAAGAGCGGCGGGAGAGGACCGGCGAGATTTTCGCGGAGAGCGACGTGGCGTGATTGCCGTCGGCGAGCGCGGCTTCGTAGCCGGCGGCGAGATAGACGCTGCCGTGCTGCTGGCCAGACACGGAGACCGCGTCGACCTGGGAGAGATCGGTCAGCTTGGCGAGGCGATCGAGCGCCAGCTCGAGACCATCGAGCCAGAGGAGCGGATCGGCGTGCACTTCGCCGCCCTGCCCTCCGCGGATAAATCCTTCCGGATGCCCGCGGGCGGGGAAGTCGGCGCCGAACGCCGCGCGGGCGCGGGCGACCGTCGTGCCTTTCACCGTGTCCAAGACGAGCGCCGTCGCGCTCTGCGTGGACAGGTCCAGACCGAGGACGATCGCCATGGCCTTAGCGAATATACTCGTTGATCAGGTTCTCGAGCATCTCCTGGCGGCCGGACGCGAGCGTCGGCGCCTTGATGCCCTGGGCGTAGGCGTCGAGCTGGGCGAGGGTGACCTTGCCGGACTCGACCTTCCTGCCGATGCCGCTGTCCCACGAGGAGTAGCGCTTGGCGACGAACTGGTCCATCTTGCCGTCCTTGATGATGGCGTGGGCGATCTTGAGGCCGCGGGCGAAGGCGTCCATGCCGCCGATGTGGGCGTGGAAGAGGTCGACCGGCTCGTGCGATTCGCGACGACGCTTGGCGTCGAAGTTGAGGCCGCCCTTGGTGAAGCCGCCCATCTTGAGGATGCGCAGCATGATGTTCGTCGTGAGGTAGAGGTCGGTCGGGAACTGGTCGGTGTCCCAGCCGAGGAGCGTGTCGCCGCGGTTGGCGTCGACGGAACCGAGGGCGTTGGCGCCCATCGCGACTTCCATCTCGTGCTCCATCGTGTGGCCGGCGAGCGTGGCGTGGTTGGTCTCGAGGTTCAGCTTGAAGTGCTTCAGCAGGCCGTATTCGCGGAGGAAGTTGAGGCAGGCGGCCGAGTCGGAGTCGTACTGGTGGGTCGAGGGTTCGCGTGGCTTAGGCTCGATGAGGAACTGGCCCTTAAAGCCGATCTTCTTCGCGTGGTCGACGGCGAGGTGCAGGAGCGCGGCGAGGTGATCGAGCTCACGCTTCATGTCGGTGTTGACCAACGTGGCATAGCCTTCGCGGCCGCCCCAGAAGACGTAACCTTCGCCGCCGAGGGCCTTGGTGGCCTCGAGAGCGTGACGGACCTGACTGGCGCCGAAGGCGAACACGTCGGCGTTGGGCGAGGTGCCCGCGCCCTGCGCGTAGCGCGGGTGGGCGAAGAGACAGGCGGTGCCCCAGAGGAGTTTTTTGCCGGTGCCCTTCTGGTAGGCCTTCAGCTCCTTCGTGACGCGATCGAGGTTCGCATGCGTCTCGGTGAGGGTCTTGCCTTCGGGAGAGATGTCGCGGTCGTGGAAGCAATAGAAGTCGATCTGGCACTTCTGGAGGAACTCGAAGAAGACCGGGACACGACGGAGGGCGTTGTCGAGGGAGTCGGAGCCGTCATCCCAGGGCATGAGGGCGGTGCCGGCGCCGAACGGGTCGGAGAGGCTGTTGCGCATCACGTGCCAGTAGGCCGCGGCGAAGCGCATGTGGTCCTTCATCTTCTTCCCGCCGATCTTCTCGTCCGGGTTGTAGTGCTTGAAGGCGAACGGGTTCTTGGACTTCGATCCTTCGAACTCGATGACCGGGACATTAGGGAAGTGCGACATGTCTTATAGGAGGGAGGGTTCTGACATTGGAGACGCCCCCCTGACTGCCAAGTAAGGAATGGTTCCGACCTATGAACGAAACGACAGGCGGGGAGTCCGCATACAACTGCGCCTTGCGCCCTCGGCGGGGGCGGCTAGGTTGGCGGCATGGAGGTCGTCCACACCATCCCTGAGCTGCGCGCCGCGGTCGTCCGGGCCCGTCAGGCCGGGAAGTCCGTCGGCTTCGTGCCGACCATGGGTTGCCTCCACGAAGGCCACCTCAGCCTCATCCGCCGGGCCAAGGCGGAGTCCTCCTACGTAGTGGTCTCGATCTTCGTGAACCCGACCCAGTTCGGGCCCAATGAGGATTTCTCGAAATACCCGCGCACCTTCG
>JAUMEU010000029.1:0-1532 GCA_032120295.1 Opitutales bacterium
ATCGTGCGCGATGTCTGCAAGCTCTCGCCCGAGAAGTGGGCCGGGCTCTTCGCCAAGCTCACCGAGGCCGAACTACGCGCCAACAAGGGCGCCATCGATTCCGGCGTATTCTCGGCCGCGGAGTTCGACTTCACCCGCTTCGCCGGCCAGGAGCCGTTCACCTTTGACCACGCCGCGGTGCTCGACTGCTACTGGCAGGCCGGCGCCGCCCTCGCGCACGCGATCGGCGACGTCCGCGAACGCATCCTCGGCGACCTCGCCGCCGACCGCCGCATCATCGGTGAGTTCGGTCAGGCCTACTGGCTCGATAAGCGCGCGGGCTTCGCCCCGAACGTCACGGCCTCCCACACTTACACGCCGGAGTTCTTCCAGTCCGCCGGCATCCCGGTCCAGGCGATCCACACGGTCGGCTGCTGCAAGGCCTACGACACCAAGGTCGGCACGCACGTGTTCCTGACGAAGATGCCGGAAGAACACCCGCTCCAGCGCGCCCTCGCGAAGCTGGAGTTCGGCACGAGCACCGGCCGCCAACGCATGGTCGGTTGGTCCGACCTGGTCGAGAAGGCCGACGCCCTCCGCTATGGCGGCTACGACGACATCGTCCTCAACAAGCTCGACGCCCTCTCGCCCCACGGCGAATGGAAAGGCGGCGACCTGCTCGTCTGCACGGGTTACCGCGACGCGGCCGGCAAGACCGTCTCCGGTGTCCCTCGCAATGACGCGGTGCGTCGCACGCTGCAGCCCATCTACGCCACCCTGCCCGGTTGGACGGCCGACATCACCAAGGTCCGCTCCTACGCCCAGCTGCCCGCCGAAGCCCGCCGCTACGTGGCCTTCACGATGGCCGAGATCGTCCGCCTCGCCTCCCGCGGCGGCTCCCTGCCCTATCTCCCGAACCTCCGCTACATCGGCGTGGGTCCGGACCCCGATCAGATCATCTCCGACGTCCCCGCGACGGCCGAGCTGATCAAGCAAGCCTGACGACCTTCCGCCGCCGCGCCGATGGCCGACCTGGAACATAACTTCGCCCTCCCGCTGTGGTCGCTCGTCGACCAGGCCAAGGTCGAAGCCGGCAAGTCCGACATGCGCGGGCTCGCCAAGGAACTCGGCAAGTGGCTGGCCCATAATTTCGACGTCGACCACAAAGGCGTGGCGATCGAAGAGCCTTCCGGCACCGAACCCGGCGCGATGCCGATGTTCGTCGTCGCCGGCGTGCGCCAGGATCAGTGGCACGTGATGGTCGCGCTCGCCCAGAGCCGCGACAGCGCGCTCTTCGTGGTGCTCCCGACGGAGAGCGGCGCCTTCCGACTCCAGCAGCTGAACGTGCCGAAGCCGGAGTGATCAGGCCGCGAAGGCCTTGACGGTCTCGAGGTGCAGTTCGGCGACCTGCTGCAGGGTCAGCCCGCCCCACTTGTAGCCGCCGGCCAAGGCGAAGATATGCGGGATCTTGCGGGCCCGGGCCCACTCGACGACGCGTTTCTCGCGCTTGAGGATGATCTCCTTGGTGATGCCCTTCATGCCGCCGGCCTTCT
>JAUMEU010000030.1:0-7051 GCA_032120295.1 Opitutales bacterium
ACCTGATGGCTATCGAGCGCTCCTCGGCTTATCGAGGCACCTACCACGTCCTGCACGGCCGCCTGTCGCCCATCAACGGCGTCGGCCCGGATCAGCTCAACCTCGCGACGTTCGAGCAACGCCTGAAAGACGAACCCATCACCGAGGTCGTCCTCGCGCTGGGGAATGATATCGAAGGCGAAGCCACCTGCCACTACGTCACCGAAGCAATCCAGGCGATCCGTCCGAGCATCAAGGTCTCGCGCATCGGTTTCGGCCTCCCGAGCGGCAGCGGCCTGACTTTCGCCGATCCCGCCACGCTCCGGAGCGCCCTGGAGGGTCGTCGCGATGTCGCCAACTGACCTGCTGGCTTACCCGGAGTCCGCCGAAGCTTTCTGGATCGGACAGGCGGAACTGGCTGCCGAACGTGTCGGCGACGATGCCCTTGAACGCATGACGCCGGCGGTGGCGCATCTCTCTGACCTCTTCACTACCGAACGCCCCGACCGTAAGTTCCCGGACTACTTCGCCGACCCCCGGCTGCTCGCGGCTTACGGCGTCTTCTTCCTCCCGCAAAGTTTCACCCGTACGTCGTTTGCTCTGGCCCAGATCTGCGGTCTCCGCGGGTGGCGCCCCTCGACGGCCACCCCCGCCATCCTTGACCTGGGTTGCGGACCTGGCTCCTGCGGCGTCGCCGCGGCGCATCGCCTCCGTCAACTGGGTGTCGGAGGCGTCCGGCTGACCGGTATCGACAAATCCCCGAGCGCGCTGGCGGCGATGGAGTCTTTCGGGCGCAAGGTCCTGGGAGCCGACGCCACCGTCGGCACGCGCATCGGCGACGCCGCGCGCCCAGACACCTGGCCGGAAGGACGATTCGACCTGATCGTCGCGGGCTTCGTCCTGAACGAGATGCCGCAGCTGGACGCCCCTGCCCTGCTTCGCTGGTTCGGCGAACTCCAGGCCCGGCTCGCGCCCGGCGGGCTGATTCTGATCCTCGAGCCCGCCTTACGGATCACCGCCGAACGTCTCCAGCGGATGAGCGACGTGATCGCGGCCGGCGAGATGACCCGCGTCGCGCCGGAACTCGACGCCCTGCCGGATCCGCAGCTCGGCGCCGGCGAACACTGGAGCCACGAGACCCGCGCCTGGGAAGCCCCGGGGTCGACGGTGTTCGTCAACCGTCACCTGCATCGCGACCTGCGGGAGGTCCGGTTTTCCTTCGCAGCGTTCTCCGACGCGGCGCTGGTGCCACTGCCCCCCGGATTGGGTCGGCTCATCTCCGACGTCCAGATCATCAAAGGCCTCCTTCGCTTCATCACCATCCGAGAAGGCCGCATCGAATCCGTCGAAGTCCCGACCCGTGGGCTGTCGAAGCACGAGGTCAAGAAGCTCGCGGCCCGGTTCGGGCGCGGCGACATCGTCCGTCACCCCCATGCGGCAGCGCCGAAGCTACGCTTGGCGAATCATGCGGAATTAGAGGTGTTTTGGACGCCGACCGGCTCCTGAACGTCATATTGTAACATTCCCGGCCAGGCATTTGTTTGCCTGCGGTGAACCTAAGGAACCTAATCGGGACGGCTACGCCGCCATGCGGCGTGGTCTCACCACACTCTCCCATGTTCAACCGCGAACTCAGCTGGCTCAGTTTCGACCGAAGGGTCCTCGAACTCGCCGAAGACGAAAACATCCCGCTGCTGGAACGCGTCCGTTTCCTCTCGATTGCCAGTTCCAACCTCGATGAATTCTTCGAGATCCGTGTCGCCGGCATCATGCAGCAGGAGGAATCCGCCAGCCATCCCGCCACGCGCGAGTTCCTGACCGATGTCCTCGCCAAGGCGCGCTCGCTCGTGGATGCCGAACAGGCCTGCTGGAAGAACCAACTCCTCCCGGCGCTGGCCGCCCAAGGCATCGTGTTCAAGGCGCGCGAACAACTCAATGAAGCCGACCGTGCCGAACTCTCCCCTCGCTTCGACAGCGACATCTTCTCCGCACTGACGCCGTTGGCGATCGACCCTTCCCATCCCTTCCCCGTCCTCACCAACAAGGGCCTTTACCTCCTCGTGCTCCTCCGCGACCCGACGGACGGCGAGATCCGGCGCGCGGTCGTCCCGGTGCCCCGGGTACTGCCGCGGGTGCTCACGGTCGGCCAAGGGCCGCAGCAGGCCTACACGCTGCTCAGCCACGTCATCCAGCTGTTCATCCATCGCCTCTTTCCGGGGCTCGAGCTGCAGGGTTCCTGGGCTTTCCGCATCACGCGTAACAGCGACCTCTACGTCGACGAAGAAGAAGCGGGCAACCTGCTCGAAGCCATCGAGGAAGAAATCCGCAACCTACGTAAAGGCGCGCCGGTGCGGCTCGAGATTGAAGCCGACGTCCCGGAAGGCGAGATGCGCTGGCTCCTGCAGTCGATCGGGCTCTCGGCGGACAACGCGTTCCGGGTCGCCGGTCCCGTCAACCTCCTCCGTCTGGGCAGCCTCATCGACCTGATCCCGCGGCCGGACCTGCTCTATCCGACGTTCGTGCCCGCATTGCCGCCCGAGTGCGTCGATCCGGCCAAACTTTACGCGCGCATCGCCCAGCAGGACCTGCTCCTGCACCACCCTTACGAATCCTTCACGCCCGTCGTCGACTTCATCCGCCAGGCCGCCAAAGACGAAAGCGTCGTCGCCATCAAGCTCACGCTCTACCGGACCAGCGGAGACTCCCCCGTGGTCGAAGCCCTCAAGGAGGCCGCCCGCAACGGCAAGCAGGTCACGGCCTTGGTCGAACTCCGCGCCCGCTTCGACGAACTCAATAACATCGAATGGGCCCGGCAGCTCGAGGAAGCCGGCGCGCACGTCGTCTACGGCCTCGCGGGACTCAAGACGCACTGCAAAGCCTGCCTCGTCATCCGTCAGGAAAAAGGCGGGCTGCGCCGTTACGCCCACCTCGGCACCGGCAACTACAACCCCCGGACGGCCCGCGTCTACACGGACTTCTCGCTGTTCACCGCAGACGCCGAGGTGACGGCGGACGTCGGCCTGCTCTTCAATGTCCTCACCGGCAACCTCAGCCGGCCCAAGTTCAAGCACCTGCTCGTGGCGCCCTTCGACCTCGCCCGGCGCATCGTCGAGCACATCGACGCCGAAGCCTCGGCCGCGAAGGCCGGACGCAAGGCGTCGATCTTCGCCAAGGTCAACAGCTTGGTGGACCCCGACGTCATCGCCGCGCTCTATCGTGCGTCCGCCGCCGGCGTGAAGGTCGAGCTCGTCGTGCGCGGCATCTGCTGCCTGCAGCCCGGCGTCGCCGGCCGGAGCGAGAACATCCGCGTCCGCGCCTTCCTCGGCCGCTTCCTCGAACACAGCCGCCTCTTCCGCTTCGAGAACAGCGGCGGCGATCCCGTGATCCTGATGGGAAGCGCCGACTGGATGCCGCGCAATTTCCTCCGCCGGGTCGAATGCGTCTTCCCGCTGCGGAACAAGGCCCTTCGCCGTCGCGTGGAAGCAGAAGTCATCGCCACCTACATGGAGAGGTTAGGCGACGCCAAGGATCTCCGCGCGGACGGCAGCACCGTGGCCTGCGCGCCGCACGGCCGCCAGGCCCCGTGCGCCCAAGACGCCTTCCTCGGACTGGCCCGCCGGCTCGTGCCGGAAAACGTCAGCGAACCGAAGAAGAAGGCCCCAGGCAGATCCGCTCGACGGCCGCGTTGAAGCCCTCCTCGTCGCCCAGGATCTCCACCTCCAGGCGGACATACATCAGCGGGAGCGGCGGACGGAAACGCGACTGCAGGCGCACGGCGTCCTTCTCGGTCGTCACGATCATCTCCGCCTTGGCCTGCATGGCCTGATCGAGCACTTCGTCCAGGTCTTCGTCGTTGAAGGAATGGTGGTCGAGGAAGCGACGGTTTGACACGAGCAGCGCGCCCTGCCCCGTGAGCAGCTCCTCAAAACGTTCGGGCGTCGCGATGCCGGAGAACGCCGCGACGCGCCGGCCCGCGAGCTCGGACATCGGCAACCGGCGCGGACCATCGACCTCGACGAGTTCTTTTGCGCCATGGGCGCAGGCGATGATCTCCGCCTTGGGGTTATGCCGGCGGATGAGCTCGACGAGGGCCGGATCAGGCGCTCCGACCGATTTCGTCAGGAAGACATAGGAGGCGCGGCTCAGGTTGGAGACCGGCTCGCGCAGCACTCCGCGGGGCAGCAGGGAGCCGTTGCCGAAAGGATCGCGGGTGTCCACGAGCAGGAGGTTGATCTGGCCGCGCAGTGGCAGATACTGCAGCCCGTCGTCGAGCAGGATGGTGTCCACGCCGAAGCGGCGAAGCGCGAAGCGCCCGCCCTCGACGCGGTCGCGGTCCACGATGACCACGACGCCGTCGCCGCACAGGTTCTGCGCGAGCATGTAAGGTTCGTCGCCGGCTTCGTCGGGTCCGACGAGCACCGAGCGACCGTCCGACACGACCAACGGATCGGGCCGGCTCGCCTGGGTCAGCCAGCGCCAGAAACGTTTCATCATTGAATCCGAAGCTCCCTTGTAGCCTCGTGAGAGGATGGCGACACGACGACCGCGGGCCGCCAGGACCTTCGCCATCTTCAGCACGATCGGCGTCTTGCCCGTCCCGCCGACGGTCAGGTTACCGACGACGACCACCTTGCAGCCCAAAGGCGTGTCACGGAACACCCGATTACGGTAAAGCCAGAGACGTAGCCTGACCAGGATTTCGAAGACCCAGGACAGAACTGTCAGGAAAGCCCCGAGCAAGGCCGCCCCGACCCCGCTCCGCCGCCCGTAGACTACGTCTACGGCATAACTCGCGATAGCCTCCCCCAGGGAGGAAAAGTACCCTCTATGCTTCGCGGCCATGGACGAATTGATGCAAAGTTGTTTGACGAAGGCAACCATCCCGATTGAGAAGGACGACCCAGCGCCATGCTCGTACACCTGTTGCGCACCAAACTTCTCCGAGCCGAGGTCACCGCGGCCCGGCTCGATTACGAAGGCTCCTTGGCCATCGACCGCGAGCTCATGGCCCTCGTCGGGATGCTCCCCTATGAGAAGATCCTGGTCGGCAACCTGGCCAACGGCGAACGTTTCGAGACCTACGCGATCCCCGCCCCGGCCGGGACCCGTGAAGTCTGCCTGAACGGCGCCACCGCCCACCTCGGCGAACCGGGCCATCTCCTCGTGGTCATGACCTTCACCAGCGCCGACGAATCCGTCGCGGCCACCTGGAAGCCGCGCACCGCCACCTTGGCGGAACGTAACCGACGAATCGTCCGCCTCGAGAACCCAGAAGTGCCCGTCGAACTCCTCACCACCTTCCAACGATGAGCTATCGCCTCTATATCCCCGGTCCCCTCACCGTCTCCGCTTCGATCGTCCAGGCCATGGGCAAGCCCATGGTCGGACATCGCTCCGGCGACTTCGTGAAGCTCTACAACGACATGCAGCCCCGCCTGCAGTCGATGTTCTATACCCAGGACCCGGTCTACCTCGCCACCAGCTCCGCCTGGGGCGTGATGGAAGGCGCCCTCCGCAACGTCTGCCGCAAGGGCGTGCTCAACTGCATGAACGGCGCGTTCTCCGACAAGTGGAACGACGTCGCCAAGCGCTGCGGCAAGTACGCCGAGGCCCTGAAGTTCGAATGGGGTCAGCCCGTCGACCCCGAAGCGGTCCGCGCCGCCCTCGCCACCGGCAAGTTCGACTGCATCACCTTCATCCACTCCGAGACCTCGACCGGCACCCTCTCCCCCATCGCCGACATCATGGCCGTGGTCCGCGAGTTCCCGGACGTCATCTCGATCGCCGACACAGTCAGCTCGTTCTCGACCATTCCGATCAAGAAGGACGAGCTCGGCATCGATATCTTCCTGACCGGCTCGCAGAAGGCCCTCGCCCTGCCCCCTGGCCTCGCGATCTTCGCCGTCAGCGAGCGCGCCCGCGAGCGCGCCAAGCAGTCCCCGGACCGCGGCTACTACTTCGATCTGATCGAGTTCCATGACAACCACGTCAAGGGCATGACCCCCTCGACCCCTTGCATCTCGCTCCTCTACGGCCTCCAGCAGCGCTTGCTCGAAGTCGAAGCCGAAGGACTCGACAACCGTTACGCCCGCCACCTCCGCCTCAACGAACGCATGCGCGCCTGGGGCCTCGCCAAAGGCTTCTCGCTCCTGCCCGAGATCAAGTTCGGCACCCGCGGCCTGAACTGCTTCAAGAACGACCGCAACGCCGACCTCGAGCGTCTCAACAAGACCCTCAAGTCGCGACACAAACTCGTCATCGACGGCGGCTACGGTAAACTCAAGGGCAAGACCTTCCGCATCTCGAACATGGGCGACGAGACCGACGCCACGATCGCGACCCTGATCGCCGCCCTCGACGACTCCTTCGCCGAGCAAGGAATGTAACCGGTTTGACCATCGGTTATCATCCTACGCATGCGCAAGAAGTCCTCCAAATCCTCCCCCGAAGCCTCCGCTCCCGCCGGCTCGAAGACCCTTGTCATCGCCGAGAAGCCGTCCGTCGCGGCTGACCTTGCCAAGGTGCTCAAGGTGCCCAAGGCCACCAGCGACTACTTCGAAAACGACCAGTGGGTGATCAGCTCGTCCATCGGTCACGTCGTCCGCCTCAATGATCCGCAGGACCTCGACGAGAAATTCAAGCGCTGGACGCTCAAGGACCTCCCCATCCTCCCGGACGATTTCGACGGCTCCGCCCGCTCCAGCATCCTGAAGGCCGTCATCAGCGAGCGTAACAACGGCGACCGTTTCAAGCTGCTGAAGAAATTGCTCGCCCGAGCCGACGTCGGCGAAGTCGTGAACGCCTGCGACGCCGGCCGCGAAGGCGAGCTGATCTTCCACTATATCTACCAGCTGGCGAAATGCCGCCTGCCGGTCCGCCGCCTGTGGCTCGCGAGCATGACGAATACGGCCATCGCTGAGGCCTTCGCTCACCTGCTGCCTGAATCCGCCAAGTCCGGACTCCTCGGCTCCGCCATCTGCCGCTCGCAGGCCGACTGGCTGGTCGGCATGAACGGCAGCCGCTATGGCACCATCCGCATCGGCGGCGCCAAGCGCGACGTCTTCTCCGTCGG
>JAUMEU010000031.1:0-7537 GCA_032120295.1 Opitutales bacterium
TGGGCCGGCGTGAGCGCTTGGGTGCCGATCTCCGACCTCACGGCGTGGCACGCCGAGAGCAAGGCCCGCAAGAACAACTACGCCAAGATGCTCGAGCAGTCCTGTGGCGGCCCGCCCGGCCCCGCGACCGAAGCCGAGTACCGTCACCGCTCCCCGCTCTTCCACCTCGCCGCCGCCAAAGGCGTGCCGCTCGATATCAATACCGGCATCCACGACGGCCATACGGGCTCCGTGCCCGTCAGCCATTCACTGCGCGCCTTCAACGTACTCGCCGCACCCGATAAGCAGGTGTCTGCCGAAGACATCGCCTTCATGGTCAGCGAAAGGAAGATCCCGGCTGCCCTCGCTGCCGAGACGCAGGTCGACCCTGAACGTGAAAAGACCACCCTCTTCCGCCGCAGCTCCGGCAACGCCCGCGTGACCGTCTTCGAGGGCGGCCATGAGTCCGAATCCGGCGCCGCCGTCCTCTGGCTGTCCCGCCAGCGCCAAGGCCAACCGGCCGATTGGTCGCTCGGCGTGAAGCCTGGCCAGACCGGCGCCGTGACCGAAGTCTCAAAATAACTTTGCCATGAACTCCCTCCGACTGCTCTTCGCCACCTGCGCCTGCGCCCTGGCTTTCGCCGCCGACCGTAAGCCCAACATCCTCGTCATCGTCAGCGACGACCATGGCTACGCCGATGTCGGCTTCAACGGCGGTAAAGCCGTGCCGACCCCCCACTTGGACGCGCTGGCCGCTTCCGGCGTACGCTGCACCAGCGGCTATGTCTCCCATCCCTTCTGCTCGCCGACCCGCGCAGGCCTCCTCACGGGCCGCTACCAGCAACGCTTCGGGCACGAGAATAACCCCGCTTATAATCCGACCGACGCCGTGGCGGGCCTGCCGCTCACGGAGAAACTCCTCCCGCAGTTCCTCCAGGAAGCCGGCTACCGGACCGGCTGGATCGGCAAGTGGCACCTCGGCGCGACGCCGGCGCACACACCATGGGCCCGCGGCTTCGAACAGACCTATGGCTTCATCGGCGGCGGACATTCCTTCTCGGGCTGGCCGATCGACGTGAACAAGGAGTATAACGTGCCTCTCACGCGGGACGGCCGTGCGACCACGGAAGTCCCCGCCCACTTGACCGAAGCCTTCGGCAAGGAAGCCGCCGCCTTCATCACCCGCGACGCCGGCGTTCCTTGGATGCTGTACCTCGCCTTCAACGCCCCGCACACCCCGCACATGCCCACGGTCGAGCGCGAGCAGCAGTTCGCCGAGGTCAAGGACCCCGTCCGCCGCAAATGCCTCGCGCAGATCAGCCTGCTCGACGACGCGATCGGCACCGTCACCAAGGCGCTTGCGGCCAGCGGCCAGACGCAGGACACCCTGATTTTCTTCTTCAGCGACAACGGCGGCACGCCGCCTTCGCTTGGCGCCGACAATACGCCGCTGCGCGGCAACAAGGGCATGGTCTACGACGGCGGCATCCGCGTACCGTTCCTGATCAGCTGGCCCGCCCAGCTCGAGGCCGGATCGACCTACGCCCGGCCGGTCTCGTCCCTCGACGTGACGGCGACGGCGCTGTCGCTCGCCGGAGTGCCCTTTCCGGCGGAACGGAAGCTCGACGGGGTGAACCTGATCCCGTTCCTCAAAGGCGATGCCACCGGCCTCCCCCACGCCAACCTCTTCTGGCGTACCGGCGGCGGGCAGAGTTACGCCGTGCGCTCCGGCGACTGGAAGCTGGTCCGCAAAGGCAAGCAGCCCGACGAACTCTACGACCTCGCGTCGGACATCGCGGAAACGAAGGATCTGGCCGCCGCTCTGCCCGAGGTCGCCGCAAGCCTGGCCGCCGCTCTGGCCGCCTGGAACAAGGAGCTCGTCGCGCCGTTGTTCGAAAGCCCCAAAGGGGGCAAGGCCGCCGCGAAGAAGACCAAGAAATAGTCATCCGGCCCGCTTGGCCGGTTTTCGGCGGCTTTTCCTCTGGTCGGGCTGGTGAGATTCGAACTCACGACCTCTTGCACCCCATGCAAGCGCGCTACCAGACTACGCTACAGCCCGAGAGAGGAAAGATTGGGTTAAGCCCCAGCCCGGCAGGGATGTCAATCCGACAAACCCGGCCCCGCGGTTTCTCGACATAACCGAGGGCTAACCCTATTAAATCCGCATGAGCCGCACCCCCTTGCTCCTGCTGTCCCTGCTTTGCGTCGGTCTCTTCGCGGAGTCCCGCCCGAACATCGTCTTCATCCTGGCCGACGACCTCGGCTACGGCGAAGTCGGCTACAACGGCCAGAAGATCATCCGCACGCCCAACGTGGACCGCCTCGCCCGCGAAGGGATGATTCTCACCCGACACTACTGCGGCAACGCGGTCTGCGCCCCTTCGCGCACGGTACTCATGACCGGACGCAATCCGGGCCAGGCGCCGACCCGCGACAACCGCGACATCGGCGACCACGAACAGAACCCGCTGCCTGCCGGTATCGCCACGATGCCCGGTGCGCTCAAGCTGGCCGGCTATGCGACCGCCGCCTTCGGCAAATGGGGCATGGGCAGCTTCGACTCGACCGGCAGCCCCTTGAAGCAGGGCTTCGATCGCTTCCTCGGCGTGACCAGCCAGTGGGTCGCGCATAGCCACTACCCTCCCTTCATCCAGGATAATGGCGTCAAGATTCCGCTCGATAACGGACCCGACGGCGTGCCGGGACATGGCGTGTTCCCCGCCGATGCCGACCCGCAGGATCCCAAGGCCTACGCGCCTTTCATCGGCAAGGACTTCCTCAGCGAGCGGACGATCAAGGGAGCCGAAGCCTTCATCGCCGCCCATAAGGATAAGCCGTTCTTCCTCTACTACGCCTCCCCGCTACCGCACGTGGCCCTGCAGGTCCCGGCCGAAGAACTAAAACAATATGAAGGCGTGATCACCGAGGCCGCCCCCTACGCCCCGCAGAAAGGCGGCTACAGCCCCAATCGTACCCCGCGCACGACCTACGCCGCGATGATCTCGCGCCTCGACAAGGAAGTCGGTCGCATCCTCGCCGCGCTCGAGCAGGCCGGGGTGGCGGATAATACGATCATCGTCTTCTCCGGCGACAACGGCGCGACGCACGACGCCGGTGGCGCCGACACGAAATACTTCACCTCGTCCGGCGGCCTGCGCGGCGCCAAAGGCTCGCTCCACGAAGGTGGCCTCCGCGAACCGACCGTCGTCCGCTGGCCCGCCGGCATCAAGCCTGGCACGCGCTCCCACCGCATCTCCGGCTTCGAAGACTGGTTCGCCACCTTCGCCGAAATCGCGGGCGTAAAGATCGAAGCCGCGCCCGACCGAGCCAGCGAGAGCCTGGTCCCGGCGCTCAAGGGCGCAGACACACCGCGCACCGCCCCGCTCTATCGCGAGTTTCCGGGCTACGGCTCCCAGCAGGCGATCTGGGACGGCAAGTGGAAGGCCATCCGCACGGACATGGCCAAAGCGATCAGGGCCGGCCAGCCGATCGTCACCCAGCTCTACGACCTCGACGCGGACCCGAACGAGACGACCGACCTTGCCGCCAAATTCCCGGACATCGTGAAGGGACTCGAAGCCAAGATGGCCGCCGCCCGCGTGCCTAATCCCGACTTCCCGCTCCCCGGCGTCGACCCGATGCCCGCCGGCAAGGGGAAGAAGAAGGCGGCGAAGAAGTAAGGTAGGGCTGACCACCCTTGGTCAGCCGCGGTTGAGCGAGGGCGCTCAACCCTACCCAAGGCAAACTAGGACAGCACGTGGTGCTGTCCCTACCTACCGACAATCCATTCATCGATTCAGTCCTCAATTCAGTCCTCAACGCAGCCCTCCATTCAGTCCTCAAAGTTCTTCAATCCCTTCCCTTAGCTCCGCCGCTTTCTTCCGGACCGCGGCCTTCTCCGCAGGAGACATGTTCGCGGCCTGACGCACGGCCATGCCGATGCGGGGGTTATTGAGGAACCGGTCCTGATGCCGCAGCCAGAAATCCCAGTAGAGCGCGTTGAGCGGACAGGCCAGCGGTCCGGTGCGGTCCTTAGGATCATACGGACAGCCGCCGCAATAATTCGACATCTTGGAGACGTAACTCGCGGCGCAGCAATAAGGCTTGCTGGCGAGGAAGCCGCCGTCGGCGTGCTGACTCATGCCGATGACGTTCGGGAGTTCGACCCACTGGAAGGCGTCGATGTAGACGCCGAGATACCAGCGCTCGACCTCGGCCGGATCCACGCCGGCGGTCAGGCAGAAAGACCCGATGACCATCAGGCGCTGGATATGATGCGCGTAAGCGGTGTCGAGCGACTGCCCTACGGAGTGACGCATACAGTTCATCTTCACCTTGCCGGTCCAGAACCAGGACGGCAGCGAGAGCGTGTGCCCGAGGCCGTTGGCCTCGGCGTAGCCGGGCATCTTGGCCCAATAGACCCCGCGGATATATTCGCGCCACCCGATGATCTGCCGGACAAAACCTTCCGTCGCGGCCAAAGGATAACGCTTGGGGTCGCGGGCATGGGCGTCGGCCGCGGCGGCGGCGACTTCCGCCGGCGTCAGCAACTTCACGTTCAGAGCGAAAGACAACCTCGAGTGGAAGAGCCGGTCCGAGGAAGTGTGCATGGCGTCCTCGTAGTCGCCGAAGTCCGGCAGACCCCGTTCGATGAAGGCGTCTAGCTGCGCCAAGGCCTCCTTACGGTCGCGAGGCCAAGGGAAGTCCTTTTCCGACGGCGAACCCATCGTCTTCACCCCGGCGGCTTGGATCTCCGCCCAGATGGCCGAGTGGTCGTGGGAGACGTCCCAGGTCTTGGGCGGAGGCGGCGTCCCCTTCCACGGCTTCCGGTTCTCCTTGTCGTAATTCCATTCTCCGCCGGCCGGCGTGCCGTCTGCCTCCATCAGCAGGCGCGTCCGGACACGCATCTTGCGATAATAAGACTCCATCAGCCAGCGCTTGGCGTCCTTCTGGAAATGCGCCGCGACGCCGCCGCGGCCGTCGAGGAAGTGCTCGGAGCTGACGCACGCCGTGACCAGTCCGCAGCCGGCGGCGAAGGCCCGCAGATCCAGATCGAGACGCCACTCGTCAGGCTCCTGGTATTCGAAACGTGCGGCCTTGGTGGCCTTGAACACCTGCTGAAGGTTCTCCGCGAAAGACTGCCGGTTATCCTTATCCCCTAACTGGAAAAAACGGACCTGATGGCCTTGTTTCGCCAGCAGCTCGGCCATGCGGCGCATCCCGGCGAAGATCGCAATGACCTTCTGGGCGTGATGCACGACGTAATCGGTCTCGGAGCGGACTTCCATCAAGACGTACGTCACGGATGCGTCCTTCTTGCCGAACCAGGAATGCTCCGGATTCAGCTGATCGCCGAGGATGAGACGGACGGTGTGGGCCACCCCCGCAAGGGAAGACGAAACAACCCGCTGGCAAGCGAAGCGGACAGGTAGGGACAGCACCATGTGCTGTCCTCGCAGCACCCCTATGTCGTGACGCGGTCCCGACCCTACCTTGGGATGCACGGCGCAAAAAAGCCCGGGGTCACCGGGCTGATGCAAACCTCGGGCCCTCCCGCCCTCTGGTCCTCGTGTCCTCGATTACTTAGGTCCGCCCTGGCGACGGGTACCCGGACGACCGAAGGGGCGGTAGTTGCCCTGGGAAGCGCGGTAGCCGCCGTGACGACCCCCCTGCGGGCGCCCTTCGCGTTCGCTATTGTGCGCGCCGGCGCGGGGATCCTGGTGACGCTGGAAATCCTCCGGGGTGCGGGGCGGAGCCTGCTGGGTGTAATCGAAGCCCTGCAGCTTGCCGCAGTGGAGGTGCTTGCCGACGATGCGCTCGAGGCGGCGGAGTTCGCCGAGGTCTTCGCGGGTGACGAACGTGATGGCGGTGCCCGTCGCGAGCGCGCGGCCGGTACGGCCGATGCGGTGGACGTAATCCTCGAGCTGGTCAGGGAAGTCGAAGTTGAAGACGTGCGAGATGCCGTCGACGTCGATGCCGCGCGAGGCGATGTCGGTCGCGACGAGCACGCGGATCTCGCCGTTCTTGAAGGCCTGCAGGGCGCGCTGGCGCTGGCTCTGCGAACGGTTGGCGTGGATGGCCGCGCAGCTGATGTCCTCGCCCTGGAGCTTACGGCAGATACGATCGGCGCCGTGCTTGGTGCGCGCGAAGACCAGGACCATCTTGAGGGCTTCGTCCTTGAGGAGGTGGTGTAGCATCACCTGCTTGAGGGCGCCCGGGCACTCGTAGAGGAGCTGGGTGACCGTCTCGGCGGGCGAAGTGCGGCGACCGACCTCGATGAGCTGAGGGTCGCGCTGGTACTGCTTGGTGAGGGTCTCGATTTCGCGGGAGAGCGTGGCGGAGAACATCAAGGTCTGACGTTCCTTCGGGAGGGCGCGGACGATGGTGTTGATCGCGGGCAGGAAGCCCATGTCCAGCATGCGGTCGGCTTCGTCGAGGACGAGGTACTCGACGGCGGAGAAGTCGCCATGGCCCTGACCGCCGAGGTCAAGGAGACGGCCCGGGGTGGCGATGAGGAAGTCACAGCCGCGACGGAGGGCGGCGATCTGCGGACGTTCGGAGACACCGCCGTAACAGGTGGCGACGGTCGCACCGGCATAACGGGAATAAGCGGCGACGTTCTCGGCGATCTGGACGACCAGCTCACGGGTCGGGGCCAGGATCAGGCAGCGAACGCGGCCCTGGTGGGTGCTGTTCTTCGTGCGGACCAGGCGGGTCAGCAGGGGGAGGGTGAAGGCGGCGGTCTTACCCGTACCCGTCTGAGCGACGCCGATGACATCCTTCCCCTCGATGATGACCGGAATCGAAGCCTTCTGGATCGGCGTCGGCTCGGTATAGCCCTGGTCGGCTACGGCTTTGAGAATGGAGGCATCGAGGCCTAGGGAATCAAACGACATTGTCGCAAAGTGAGTAGAGGAAACGGAAAGGGCGAGAATAATGGGCGGAGATGCAATTCAGGGGCAGGGACAGGGGCAGGGACGGTTTTCGGTGCCTAGGGACAGGCACTGTCGCAGGCTCAAAACCCAAGGTCAGCCCCTGAGCCTTTCACCTCCTATCCCTGTCCCTGTCCCTCGTGCAGAAGCTGGCCCGCCAAGCCAGCTTCTGCACGATTGCACTCCACCCTGCCCTGCATAGTAAACCCTCACCCACCAACAGCATGACGACCAAGCAACATGACGGCTGGAGCTCGAAATTGGGCGTCATCATGGCCGTCGCCGGCAGCGCCGTCGGCTTGGGCAACTTCCTCCGCTTTCCGGGCCTGGTGGCCGATAAGGAGACCGGCGGCGGCGCCTTCCTCATCGCCTACTTCATCTCCCTCCTGATCGTCGGCCTGCCGATCTGCTGGGTCGAGTGGACGCTCGGACGATTCGGCGGCACCCAAGGCTTCAACTCCTCGCCGGGCATCTTCCACGCGATCATCCGCAAGCCTTGGGGTAAATATGTCGGCCTGCTCGGCTTCATCATCCCGGTCGGGGTCTACTTCTACTACGTCGTCATCGAATCGTGGTGCCTCGGCTACGCCTGGAACAGCTTCAGCGGCGGACTTGACCTCGGCAAG
>JAUMEU010000032.1:0-2672 GCA_032120295.1 Opitutales bacterium
CGGCGCGCGCTGAGGTCTCCGCGCTTGAGACCTGCCGTGGAACAAAGAGATTAACCGGATGCGGAACAAGCTCCTCCTCGAGGCCGTCGGCACCTTCTTCCTGTGCCTCGCTGTCCTGGTGAGCGGCGGGCCGCTGCCGGTCGCGGCGCTGCTCTGCGCGCTCCTCTACATGGGCGCGCCCATCTCGCTCCCCCATTACAATCCCGCCGTCACGCTGGCCTTCCGCCTCCGCGGCCGGATCCATACCCGTACGCTGGCCGCCATCATCGTCGTCCAGCTGCTCGCCGCGCTCGTCGCGGCCCTCGTCTCTGGTGCGTTGGTCGGCCATGATACGGAGCGCGCCACGGCCGCCGTCGATGCCCTCGGCGCGCCCGCCTTCGAAGGCTTCCTGGCCTCCGCGACCGTCGAGCTGCTCGGCACCTTCCTCTTCGCGTTCGTCGTGCTGACGGTCGGCACGTCCCGCCTGACCGCAGGTAATAGCTACTTCGGCGTCGCGATCGCCTTGGCGATGCTCGGTATCGCCGGGGTCTTCAGCGATTTCGCGCCCGCCTTCAACCCGGCGGCGGCCCTGACTTCGGCGCTCTTCGGCACGTGCGCGGCCCTGTCCGAAGGTCTCGACGGCACCAAGGCCTTCGTCACGGAGACGATCTATCTCGCCAAGTTCGCCCCCCGCGTGGCGGCCGAAGTGGGCGTCCAATTCCTCGGCGCCGCCTTGGCGGCTTGGTTCTTCCGGTATCTTTTTCCCGAGGACCGTTGAAAGTCTGCGGGAGGGCTTGAATCGGGCCGGGTAAATCCCAAGGTGTGGTCATGTCTCCGCTCCTCACCGTCCACAAGCACTACGGCTCCCTGCTCCTTCTCCTGGTCCTGATCGTCATCGTCGTGGCGCTGACCAAGGGGCCGAAGCCCGTCTTGCAGCGCATCGTCGCCGTCCTCGTCGACATCAACCTCGTCGTCGGCATCGTCGCCTTGTTCTACACCGCCAAGCCGATCTCCTGGTTCCACCCGATCTTCGCCCTCGGCGCGGTCGCGTTCCTGCACGTCGGCGCCAAGAGCGAAGACAAGGGCAGGGTCGTCCGTTGCTTCTCCCTCGCGCTGCTCCTCCTGGTCGCCGCCTGGTCCGTCAACGCCTCCTGGGGTCCGGACTTCTTCAAGAGCACGCTGATGTTCAAGGTCGGCGCCACTGCTCCGGTCGCCCCGTAAGCTTCCCCGTCACGTTTCGGTCACGCCGGCCCGGACATTGTCCGGGCCGTTTGACTTCCCGTTGACGCAGGGCTTGTTGGCCTGAGACTGCACTTGCCCGTCTCCGATGTATCGCCTCGCCCTCAACATGCTCTTCGGAGACCGCGCCAAGCTGGCGATGCTCCTCTGCGGGCTGGCCTTCTCGGCGCTCCTCATGGCTCAGCAGAGCTCGGTCTTCTTCGGGATCATGAGCTGGACCTACACGCCGATGGTCAACATCCGCGCCCAGGTCTGGGTCAGCGACCCGATGGTCGAGCAGGTCAACGACGCCAAGCCGCTCCGCGACACCGACCTCGGCCGGGTCCGCTCCGTCGACGGCGTCGCCTGGGCCGCGCCGCTTCACACGTCCTTCGTCCAGGCGCGCATGCAGGACGGCAACTTCAAGCTGATCACGCTCGTCGGCATCGACGCCGATACTTTCGCCGGCGCGCCCGCGGTCCTCTCCCAAGGCCGCATCGAAGACCTGCGTCTTCCGGACACCGTCATCGTCGACGAATGGGGCGCCGCGCTGATGGGGCGCATGGGCGTCGGTCCCGACGGTAAACCCAAGAACACGCCGCTCAAGGTCGGCGACACGTTCGAGATCAACGACATCCAGGCGCGCATCGTCGGCATCTGTAAGGTGCGCCGCGCGTTCACCGGCGGCCCGTTCGTCTACACCACCTACGACCGCGCCAAGGGCTATACCCTCGGCGCCCGCCGCACGCTGAGCTTCATGCTCGTCGAGCCGCAGAAGGGCGTGACCCCCGCCGCGCTCTGCGACCGCATCGAGCGCGACACGGGACTCAAGGCCTGGACCTCCGACACGGTGATCTGGAGCTGGGGCGAGCGCAGCCTCGCCCGTAACACCTTCTGGTGGTTCTGGACCAACACGGGCATCCCGTTCTCCTTCGGCACCGCGGTGCTGCTCGGCTTGTTCGTGGGCATCGCGATCTCCGGCCAGACTTTCTATTCCTTCGTGCTCGAGAACCTGAAGTACTTCGCGGCCATCAAGGCGATGGGCGCGGGCATGGGCGTCATCGCGCGCATGCTGTTCGTGCAGGCCTTCACCGCCGGGCTCATCGGCTTCGGCCTCGGGGCCGGCATGGCGCAGGCCATCGGCCGCGTGATGATCGAGAAGGGCATGCCTCCGTTCGTCATGTTCCCGCAGATCCTCTGGGCGACGTTCGCCCTGGTGCTGGGCATCAGTTTCGTCTCCGCCCTCATCGGCATCATCAAGGTGTCGCGCGTCGACGCCGCCTCCGTCTTCCGCGGATGAGCCACCTTGCCCACACCGTCGCCGTCCGCGCCTCCGGAGTCGATATGTTCTTCGGCACGCCGGAGAACCGCGTGGTCGCCCTCAAGCAGGCCGACTTCGAAGCCCGCCGCGGCGAGCTCATCATGCTCGTCGGTCCGTCCGGTTGCGGGAAGACGACGCTCCTCTCGGTCATCGC
>JAUMEU010000033.1:0-1616 GCA_032120295.1 Opitutales bacterium
CCGGCGCCGAGGCAGCGGCCCTTGAGGTCGGTCAGTTCGACGCAGTCGCCGTCGACCGGCGGCTCGCCGACGAACTCGACTTCGCCGAGGAAGGCCCAGGGATGTCCCCGGAGGGCGCGCACGGGACGTCCGGGGCGGATACGAATGGCTCTAAGCATGGATCAATTGATGGCCTTCAGCTTCGGGAAAGCCCAGCAAGCGACCAGCGTCGCCGGGATCCACGCCGCCACCATCGGAGGCAAGGCGCCGCTCTCGCCGAAGGCGGCGCAGAACGAAGTGAGGAAGTAGAAGCCGAGGAAAAGGCCGAAGGTCTTGGCGACGCCCACCATCGGGCTGACGCGGCCAGGCGCCACCGAGAACGGGATAGCGACGGCGATGACGATAAAGCAGATGGCCGGCACGGACAGGATGGCGTGATAGCGCATCGCGTAGGCGGCGTTGGGTCCACCGGGATTGAAACCGGCCTGGTCGACGAAGCGGGAGACCTCGCGCAGCGAAAGCTTGGCGGGCTCCTTGGTGGAATAGAACATCACCTCCGGGTCGTCGTTGAAGTCCGGCGTGAGCTCCTGGAAGCGCGGCTGCGCCATCAGGGAACCCGTCTCCGGGTCGAAGCGGAGGTCACGGCCCTCGCGGAAGGTCCAGCTCCACCCTTGCGGGGTCTTGCGGAACTCGGCGAAGCGGGCAGAGATGCGACGGACCTCGCGCTGGTTCGCATCGAAGGCGTGCACGACGACCTCGAACGCCTGGCCGGTGCTGAGGCCGAGGTTGGAGATGAGCCAGAGCCGGCGGGCCTTGGAGTTCTCAAAGGAAACCGAGGAGGCCTGACCGCGGGGGATGGCGTTACCGCCCTTGGCCTTGAGCGCGGCGAACTGGGCTTCCTCCTGGAGGGCGTTCATGGCCTCCAAGGCGTCAGGTACGAGTACGGCGTTGAGCAGCGCCAGCAGGCCGGCGAGGAGACCACCCACAGCCCAGAGCGGAGCCGTCAGACGGCCCATGCCGATGCCGGCGGCGCGAGCCGCGGCGATCTCCTGGTTCCGGTTCATCGTCGCCAGGACGAAGATGACCGAGATCAGCAGGGAGATCGGGATGAGCAGGGAGAGATTCCGGACCAAGCCGAGCAACAGGTAGGCGATGATGGTCCCCCAACCGGCACCGAGGTCGAGGAACTCAGGGATGCGGTTATACCCGTCCGACAGCAGCATCAGGCCCACGAAACTCAGCAAAGCCAAGGCGAAGACCTTGGCCCATTCGGCGAGGATATAGCGGTCCAGAAGGCGCACGGGTCAGAATGACAACCGAGCCAGCCCTGCCAGCAACCCCAAACCAAGACGGGTGAACGTTTCCGCCGATTTGGTGCGTTAATCCGCCGAGACGGGACGGGGTCGTAAACCAAGGTTGAAACTAACCGAGAGCACGGCTGTCTCCATGATGCTACCACATAGCCAGAGGTGGTCGTATTCTACAACCCACCTATCGCCCCCGACCATTCCATGGTCGGCCTTCACCTGTTAAAATCTCCCCATGCCCCGGCTCAGCCCCATCCTCGCCGCGCTCCTCGCCGCCCTGCCCGCCTTCGGCGCGAAGGTCGACTACAACGAGGACGTCCGCCCGATCCT
>JAUMEU010000034.1:0-795 GCA_032120295.1 Opitutales bacterium
ACGGAGAGTCCGCTGATTTCGAGGAGGTGGTCGCTCATCGGGAGACTTTGAGTTCCTCGGAGAGGGTGGTGAGGCGGCGACGACGCTGGCCGAGCCGCGGGATGCAGGCGATCAGCGCCTTGGTGTAAGGATGGGTCTGCGTGCTCATGACCTGGGCGACGGGGCCGCTTTCGACGATGCGCCCTTTCCACATCACCTGCACCTTGTCGGCGAAGTTCGCGATGATGCCGAAGTTATGCGTGATGAGGATGATGCTCATGCCGCGCTCGCGACGCAGGCGGGCGAGCAGGTCCATGATTTCCTTCTGGATGGTGACATCGAGCGCGGTGGTCGGTTCGTCGGCGACCAAGATTTTCGGATTACAGGCCAAGGCCATCGCGATCATCGAGCGCTGCTGCATGCCGCCGGAAAGTTCGTGCGGATACTGGTCCGCGACGCGGGCCGGGTCGTTGATATGGACTTCAGTGAGGGCGCGGAGGACTTCGGCGCGGACATCCTTGATCTCCGGGCGATGCAGGGCGATGGCTTCGCCGATCTGGAAGCCGATCGTGTAGACGGGATTCAGGGAGCTGCCGGGTTCCTGGAAGATATAGGCGATGGAGCCGCCACGGACTTTGGCCAATTCGCTCTCAGGCAGGCCGAGCAGCTCGACGCCCTGCAGCCGTACGGAGCCGCCGAGCACGCAACCCGGGGGGGAAGGGAGGAGGCGCGTGAGGGCCAGGGCGGTGACGGACTTGCCGGAGCCGGATTCGCCGACGACCGCCAGCACCTCGCCGGCGGCCAGCTCGTAGCTCA
>JAUMEU010000034.1:805-5095 GCA_032120295.1 Opitutales bacterium
GAGGGAGGGGAAGGAAGAACGGCGGTCATTCGGTGCGCCAGCGATCCTCGATCATGGTCTTCGGCGCTCCGCGCGTCTTCCCGTCGCGGAAATCCTTGAGGTCGGTCTCGCGTTGGGCGGGGTCGAGCCAGAAGAGGCCATACTGGCCGGGGTCTTCGGCGGCCCTCACGTCAAAGCCAGCGGGGAACTTGACCCAGTTCCAGTGCGCGATGCGGTAGCCGGGCACCTTGAAGCCGGGGATGAAGTCCGCGAGGTCATGGATGCGCCGTTGCATCGCGTGCGAGAGCCGGACCATCTCGGCCTCTTCGGTTGCGTTGCGGAAACGGTCGATGAGTCCGTCGAGTTCACGGTCGTCGACGCCGGTGATGTTGTTCGTCTGGCGCTTCGGCACCTTGCGTCCGTCGGCCAGGACTTCGACCGCGTTCTCGGAGTGATGGGACTCCCAGAGCGCCGGGATCCGGCTGGAGACCGACCAGGCCCAGAAGACGATGTCGTGGTTCTTCTCCATGACCTTACGATACATCGTGGTGTGCTCCAGCGTCTCGGGACGGAGTTCGACGCCACAGCGGCGGGCGGACTCGACCAGCGTCGCCAGGTATTTGCGCCGGTCGGAGGTGTCGAAGGTGAGGCGGAAGGAGAGGCGCTCGCCGGCGGCGTTGGCGAGGATGCCGTCGGCGCCTGTCTGGGCGAAGCCCGCTTTGGCGAAAGCGGCGCGGGCGAGCTCAGGCGAATAGCGCCGAGCGCGGAGCGAGGGGTCGGTGAACTTGCCGAGGCCTTCGCTGAACTGCTGGAGGCGCT
Source organism: Opitutales bacterium (assembly GCA_032120295.1). Taxonomy (GTDB): domain Bacteria; phylum Verrucomicrobiota; class Verrucomicrobiia; order Opitutales; family UBA953; genus UBA953. Next base: position 1,604 of record JAUMEU010000034.1, read on the forward strand.
CGTAGTCGCCGCGATAGAAGCCGTCGATGACGCGCTGGAAGTCCGTAGCGTGGTGCAGGCCGACGCGCACGTTGACGTCCGCCAGCAGCGGCCGCTGGGTGTTGATGTAGAGGCCGTAGGGCGGGCGCGGGATGTCATTGAAGAACTGGGCCTTGGTGAGGTAGCCGTGCTGGTAGGCCTTCTTCTCGTTGGTGCCATACCAATAGCGGGGCATCATGATCGGCATGAAGTCGATCTCACCGGCGAGCATGGAGTTGTAGGCGCTGTCGATGTCCCGGATCACGCCGTAATGGATGGCGTCAGGGTTATAACGGTGGCGGTAATACTTGCGCCGGTCGCCCCACCAGTCGGTCAGGCGGGTGAGCGTGAGGGATTTCTCGCGCTGGAAGCCGTCGGCCTTCACATAATATGGCCCAGTGGTCGGATGGAAGCGGTCGTTGTAGGCCTTCTCGTAGTTGGGCCCGAAGTCCTTGAAGAACTGGCGGGGGGTCGGGCGCAGGCCGCCGAGGAGTTCGAGCTGATAGGGCCGTTTGCGCGGGGCTTTCACCGCCAGCGTATGGTCGTCGAATTTCGTGACGCCACCCCATTCGCGGGTGTAGTGATCGGCATACCAGTCGGCTTTCGCCCACGGAGATCGGTGGAAGTAGAAGGTGTAGAAGTAGTCGTCGACCGTGACCGGCTGGCCGTCGGTGAACTTCGCGTTCGGATCCAGTCGGAAATAAGCCGTCATGCCGTCCGCGGACATCGCCCAGCTGGTCGCGAGGGCCGGGATGATCTCGTCGGTGTTCGGGTGGCCGGCGAGCAGGCCGAAGTCGTTGTTGTCGTAGAGCTCGCCGCGGAAGCCGTTATTGGCGTTGGGGCCCACACGCCGCAGCGTCGGCGGCGTCGAGGCCATGAACTGACGCAGCACGCCGCCGCGGACCGCCCGCGGATCGGCGAACTCCTTCTGCTCCGAGCCGTCCTTCCAGACGAGGCCCTTGGGGAGGTCGGCCGGCTTGGCGAAGCGGAAGAAGTCCGGATGCTCGGCGTAGAAGGCGGCGGCCTTCGGGTCCTGGTAGGTCTCGGCGCGGGCGAGCCCGACGAGGCAGAGGAGGGCGAGGAGGTATCTCATCGTTGCTGGCGGCGCAGGTCGAAGGCGTCCTGGAGCGCTTCGCCGATGGAGTTGATCATGACCATGGTGCCGATGAGGCAGAAGAGCGTGGGACCGAGGATCCACCACGCGTGCCAGTTTTCTTTGGCTTGGTGGAGGAGGTCGCCCCACGAAGGCTCGGTCGGCGGCAGGCCGAAGCCAAGGTAGTCGAGGGCGGAGAGCGAGAACACCAGGCCGTGCAGGCTGAACGGCAGGGTGGTCAGGATGACCGTCGCGCAGTTCGGCAGGATATGGCTCCAGATGATGCGGGCGTGGCCGGCGCCGAGCGCCCGCGAGGCGGTCACGAAATCGCGGGCGGAGACCTGGTAGGCCGCGGCGCGGAGCTGCTGCGCCAAGCCGATCCACGAGAAGGCCACGAGTATCAGGATGAGGATCGCCAGGGAGGGCTCCAGCAGGCTCGCGAGGAAGATGATGGCGTAGAGGAACGGAATGTTGGACCAGACTTCCATCACGCGTTGCAAGACGAGGTCGAACCCGCCGCCGAAGTAGCCCATCGCGGCCCCGAGCGTCAGGCCGACGCCGTAGACGCAGGGCAGGAAGATGGCGGCGGCGAGGAGCAGCATCCGGAAGCCGCCGAAGAGCCGGGCCACGATGTCGTGGCCGGACTCGTCGGTGCCGAGCCAGTGGCCGTCCAGGCCGGGCGGGCAGGGCGAAGGAATCAGCGTGCGCAGGCCCGCGCCGGGCGCCCAGTCGGTTCGGTCCGTGGCGGGTATGCGGCGTACCAGCTCGCCGGCGGTGAATTTGGCTCGGGCGACCGTCGCGCCGTCGGCGAGGAGGCGGGCGTCGCCTTCGGGCCGGCCATTGATGATCGTCCAGACCTGCCGGCGGGTACCGTCGGCGTTCAGGGAGAAGATGCGTCCTTCGGCGATCAGGCCGCGCGGATCCTGCCAACGACCTTGGTCGTCGCGCGAGACGGCGGGCATGACCTCGCAGACCTCGTCCGGCGCGAAAGGCACGGGCGGCATGAGGAGCCAGCCGCGTCCGTCGCGTCTCAGTTCGTCGCCGAGGATGCGGTAGTTAGGTTCGCCTTCGATCTTCAGTCCGAGTTCCCGGCCGGAGACGTAGCCGGCGAAGACCGGGAAGCGTGTGACGCCGTCGACCTTGAGGATGAGGGGACGGTTACCGACGAGCAGCGGGCCGAGCAGAGCGAGGACCGACAGAGCCAGCAAGGCGAGCAAGGACCACCAGCCGGCGCGATGCCGGCGGAAACGCGCGAAGCGCTGCCGGGTGATGGGGTCGAGCAGACTCATGCGGATTTGTCGAACCGGATGCGCGGATCGACGGCGGCGACGCAGAGGTCGGAGACGATGTTGCCGATGAGCATCGCCAGACTGGAGAGGGTGAGGAGACCGAGGAAGACCGGGAAGTTGCGGTGCGTGAGGGCGTCGTAACCGAGCAGTCCCAGTCCGGGGATGTTGAACGTGACCTCGATGAGGAACGAGCCGGTGAGGAAGAACCCGAGGTTGCCACCGAAGGTGGCCGCCAGCGGGATGAGCGCGTTACGGAGCGCGTGGACGTAGACGATGCGGCCGTGGCTGAGGCCTTTCGCCTTGGCCGTGCGCACGTAGTCGGCCGCGAGGTTGTCCAGCAGGCCGTTGCGGGTGAATAGCGTCAGCGCGGTGAAGGCGCCCACCATCTCGCACGCCAGCGGGACGACGGTATGATGCAGGCGGCCGCCCCAGGTGAGCGAGTCCCAGTCGAAGCCCTTGGTCGGGAACCAGCCGAGTTGGAAGCACAGGAACTGCAGGGCGGCGACGGCGAGGATGAAGCCCGGGATCGAGTAGAGGACGAACAATACCTGTGAAGAGCCGCGGTCGAACCAGCCGTCGCGCTTCAGCGCCTTGGCCACGCCCAGCGGGATCGAGATGCCGTAGGCGAGGAGCAACGACCAGGCGCCGAACCAGGCCGAGATCGGCAGCCGTGCCTTGATCTCGTCCCAGACTGGTCGGTCACTTGAAGTCGAATCGCCGAGTTCGCCCTGCAGGAGGCCGGCGTAGGCGCGTCGGTAGACAAGCACCCGCGGAGCCTTCTCGGGGTCGTCGGGCAAAGGGGCCGCTTCGGCGCGCCAGTCCGGACGGATCATCTTGGCGTCGGCCGGAGTGACGACGTAGCCGTTCTTCTCGGTCCGGACGACGAGTTTGAGCGTGGCGCCTTCGGCCTGGTCGTCAGCGACGTCGGCGTCAGCCTTGCCGTCCTTGTCGAGGCGCACGGTCACCCAGTCGGCCGGGCCGGGCAGGGCGCCCAACCAGATCGCATAGGCTTGGAGCAGCGGGCGGTCGAAGCCGTAACGACGGCGGAGGTTATCCAGTTCTTCGGGCGAGGCCGGGCCGGTGGGGCGGGCG
>JAUMEU010000035.1:0-13439 GCA_032120295.1 Opitutales bacterium
GAGTGCGACTTCCTTTCCCCGATCTATCGTGAGGACGTCGTGACCGTCGCGCTGACGCCGGTCGAGATCGGCGACAAGAAACTCGTCTGGGGCTTCACCGCCGCCGTCGGCGAACGCGCCGTCGCGAAGGGCGCCCTGACCACCGTCTACGCCTGGCGCGAGGCCCAAGGCCCCATGTCGGCCGCCCTCGTGCCGCTCGACATCAAGACGGCGCTGCAGAAGCACTTCGGCGTGTGATGGTCGACGCGACGAACCAGTCGGGGACGGTCTCGCGGTTCGGCTTGGCCATCGTGGTCACCCTCGCCTTGTTCTGGTCGGCGATCACTTTCATGCCGCCCGAACGGTTGCATGCGGATGAGGCCGTGCAGTGGTCCTTGGCCAAGGAACTCTCCGAAGGAACGCCTTACAGTACGCATCAGGACAAGTTTCATGGGCCGACGCTGGCCACCGTCCTGCTCATCTCCGCCAAGCTGACGGGCACCGCGCCAGCGGACATGGACGAGCATTACCTGCGCAGCATCGTCTCGATTTTCTTAGGCCTGATGGCCGCCGCCGCGCTGGTCCTGCCTGGGGTGGAGAAGGGGCCGCGCTATGTCACCGCGGCGTTCATCGTGCTCACGGGTGGGTGCACGCCCTTCGGATATTACTTCATTCAGGAGATGTTGCTCGTCGCCGGCTTCGTCTGGGGCGTGGCCTTATGGATGCGTGCTACGGGCTCGCCGCCTTCTTCTCGCTGGTGGTTGCTATCCGGCGTGGCCTTCGGCTTCGCCCTCGCCTGTAAGGTCACCGCGGTAGCGTATCTGCTGCTTTTCTTCGTGGGCTTGCTGCTGCTCCGTCGTTTCGTTCCTGATCGCCGCTGGCTCCGTTTCGGCTTCGGTCTAGTAGCCGCCTGGGCGTGTTTCCAGTCCGTCGGGTTCACGGATTTCGCTGGCCTGGAGACCTGGTGGATTCAGCTGGCGCGGGCGCTCGGCGTCGCGAGCGGCCGTTCCGAGGACACCTTGTTCGTCGACAGCCTGGCTCCATGGGGTTGGGCGGCGGCTTGGCTGGCGATCTTCGCCTTGGCTCGCTCCGGATTCTCTCGCGGCACCTGGCGGAGCCGGCATGAGGCCGACCTCCCGTGCCTGGTCGCCGTCCTCGTCTTCCTCTTCCATCTTGCGTTGCCCTATAAGACCCCGTGGCTGCTCCTGCTGGTCTTCTCGCTGCCGCTGGCTCTCGCCTTGCCGTATCTCCTTGTCGGGCGGGCTGGGCGCATCTCCGTTCTCGCGCTCGGTCTGGTGGCGATCGCCTTCGTGGCCCATAAGCCCTTGTCCGCCCATACGCGGACGAACGACCGCGCGGTCGGATCATTCCAGGCCCGCGTCGCGAACTTAGCCAAGGCTTACGGCGATAAGTTCTATATCGCCGTCGACGGGGGTCATTATTGGCCGCTGCCGTATTATCTGCGGAAGTATCAGGTCGGCTACGGTGAATTTCCCCTGGCCGCCAAGGCGCCTTTACGCCTTCTCCCGGCGAATGATGCCAGCGAGCCGATGGTCCCGGGTTATGTGGTCTCGAGCCTGACCCTCCGCGAAGGGGGCGACCGCTATTGGGTGCTGGTTGCCAAAGGCTACGAAAGTGTTTTCATCGGAAAATAAGCCATGGAAGACACCCCCATCATCCACAACTTCTCGCATGAGGCCTTCGGCTCCCGTTTCTGGGTCCGCATCGCCGCCGAGGATGGCGTCTACGCCCGCAACGCCGCCGAGGCCTTGTTCCAGCTGCTCGACGACCTGGATTTCCAGACCGATCGTCGTCACGACAGCGGCCCGGTCGCCTCGATCAACCAGATGCCCGAAGGGGCGATGATCGCCGCCTCCGAGCACATCCAGGCGCTCTGGAATTTCTCGAAGGATGTCAGCGCCGATACCGGCAAGGCCTTCGACGCCACCGCGGGCGCTCAGTTCACTTATTGGAAGAACCGTGGCGAGATGCCCTTGAATCCTGACGATCAGGCGTGGAATCAGGTGATGTCGGCCTATCACGACGGTGAATTCCGGCTCGATGGCTGCGAACTCCACTGCGTGAAATTCGGCGGCGCCGTCGACTTCGGCGCGGTCGTCCGCGGCTACGCCCTCGACCGCATGGCCGACATGCTCGAAAGCAGCTGGGGCATCCACCGCGCCCTGCTGATGGCCTCGGGCAGCGTCACCCTCGCCCTTGACCCTCCTGGCGAATCCGCGGGCTGGCGCATCGGCGTCGGGGCCAATTCCGAGATCAAGCTCTGCCGCTTCGCCATGGCCAGCAAGACCGCCGATACCACGCACGGTAATCTCGTCGACCCGCGCACGGGTCAGGTGATTTCCCTGCCTGGTCCGGTGCGTTCCATCGCGACCTCCGCCCTCGAGGCCGAAGCCCTCGCCATGGTCGGCGCGGTCTTGTCCCCGGCTGAAGCCGAAGAATTCGTCAATCGTGGCTGCAGCCGCGGGCTCTGGCTGCCGGACGGCACCAAGCTCGGGGCTGTGACCTACTTCGAGGTGACGGAGCGCCCGGAGCCTGAGACCAAGCCGATTTCGTCCGAAGAAGCGGCTACTTGAGCTTGGCCTCGACGTCGCGCAGCAGCGTCTCGCGGTCGGCCGAGAAAAGGTAGGTGTCCGAACCGAGCCGTCGTAAGGCGGCCCGGAGGACTTCCGGCGAAGGGCGGCGGTTGAGCATCAGCCGGCGCAGGTAGGTCTCGAGATCGGCGGCGATGCGCGGGTGGTCGAGCTTGAGTTGCACGATCTGCATCAGGACGGCCTGGTTGGTCTCGTTCTGCAGGTGGGCCTGGATGAGGACGTTGTTGGCCTCGTCGTAACGTCGGGCCGCGATCAGCTTGCGGCTCGCCGCGACCAGCACCTGCGGCGGCACCTTGCGGTGCTGCAGGAGTTTCTGGAGGTTGATGGAGCCGATCTCGGTCTGGCCGTCGGCGAAATAGGCGATGGTCCGGAGGGCGTCGAAGGCGATGCGCGTCTCGGCCACCCACTGGTCGCGCTCGGCCTGCTTGTAGAGGGCGTCGACGAGCAGGATCGTCTCGCGGGCGCGGCCGGCGTTGAGCAGGCATTCCACGTGGACGAGGTCGAAGCGGACACGGTTGCCGAACTTGCGCTCGACCGCGTGCTTCGCCAGCCGGGCCGTGAGCGCGACGTCCGCGGTGTCGTTGCCGAAACGCGCGAGGTCCAGCATCGGTTGTTCCTGGTTGCCGAACATGCCCACGATCTTCTCCGTCAGGGCCTCCCGGCGCCCGCGGCCCTCTTCGCCGGGCGACAGGTACAGGGATTGGATGAGCGGACCGGGCCGGCCGGGCTGGCTGATGGCCAGCAGGTCGAGCGTGTCCTGGGCCCGGCGGAATTCGCCGCTTTCTTTGAGCCAGCGCGCCTTCATCTCGAGCAGGCGGACGCCGGCGGGGAAGGCGGCGAGGGCCGCGTCGAGTTCGGCGAGCGCCCCCGGCCGATCCCCGCTTTCCCAAAGGAGCTGGCAGTTGAGGAGGTAGCCGTCGGCGGTCTGGTCGAGCCGGTGTTCCTTGATGAGCCGGGCGGTATCCGCGAAATCACCGCGGAGGAAGTAGGCCTGTGCGGCGGCCAGCCGGAGGTCGGCGCGGATGTCCGCGGCCACGCCCGGGTCGGTGAGGTGCTTCGTGGCCGTGGCGATGAGGCGCGCGTCTTGGTCCAGCATGAAACAGCGCTGGAGGTAATAGCGGAAATAATCGCGGTCCTGCTTGGCGAAGACGAGCGATTCCTCGAGGAGCTGGTAGGCGTCGAGCGGACGCTGGAAGGCGAAGAAGAGGTCGGCGCACAGGCGCTGGGCTTCCAGGTTGGCCGGGCTCAGCTGGGCGCCGGTCCCGATGTAGCGGGAGAACTCAGCGTAATCCTGGCGGGCGAGCGCCTCCTTGGCGACGCTCACGTAGTATTCGCCTTTTCGGTAGAGGTGCGCGGAACGACCGTAAGAATCCTTCGCGGTCAGCAACTTCGCCCTTTCCCGCAGACGAATCTGTTCCTTGCCGAGGAAGAGGTTCGCGGCGGAGTTGGCGGCGCTGTCGGGCAAGTAGAGATACATGTCCGCCCGGCGTGTCGTCGGGATACCGTTCATGAAACGCTCCTTGAAGTAGTTCGCCTCCGATAGCGCGACCCAGAGCAGCAGCAGGAAGACCGGGAAGAGCAGGCCGATCCGCCGCCAGTTGGGACGGTAGCGCCGCTCTTTGTAGCCCATGACTTCGACCGTCACCGTCCCCAGCAGGATAGGATAGCTCGAGCGTGAGCTCTGCCCTTGGCCGTAGACGTAGTGGGGGTCGGCTGACATGCCTGCCACGATGTTCCCGCTCCCCTCGGGGCGGGCAAGTGCGGATTGCCTCTCAGAGGCTCGCGGCGGCTTCCTGGGCGGTCTTGACGGGCGCGAGGCAGGTCTGGCCTACGCAGACGGCATAACCAGTCATGGCGGGCTCCGTGACGAGGAAAGCGGGGCGATAAGGGCGGGCGTGCGGCGAGGTCTTGTCGTCGCCGTTGAGGGCGGAGCGAAGTTCGTCCCAGCCGCCGGCGGCTTTCACTGTCGCATGACCGAGCGCGAAACGGGCGATGCCGTCCAAGGCGTGGGCGACGCCGTTGGGGACGTTCTTGCAAAGGCCGCCGTAAGCCATGCTCAGATCGGCGAACTCGCGTGCCCAGCGCGGGTCGGCGGAAAGCATCTGGAGCTGGCCGAAGCCGTGCAGGAGCGAGGAGTTGCCGGCCGGGACGGCGTTGTCGAACCAGTCCTTCTGGCGGACGGAAAGGTCGTCGCGCTCGGCCGATACGACGAAGGCGCCGACGGCGTGCGGATCGCCGAAGCGTTCCAGCGCGGCCCTCAGGAGGCGTTCGGCGCGCGCGGCGTAAGGGTGCGTCGTGCCGGGTCGAGCCCAAGGGGCGTAGGCGGCGAGGGCGAGTTCCGCTTCGGCGAGCCACGCAAAGTCGCTCAGGTTGCCGTCGAGGGTGGTCTTGTCCCCATGCGCGACGGAAAGCAGACGAGCGCCGTCCTCGCGGGCGAAACGCGTCCAGAGCAAGGCTTCCGTCTCCAGCGCGAGCGCGACCCAATCCTTACGGCCGAGGATCCAGCCGGCCTTGGCGAGGTTGCCGACGAGCAGGGCGTTCCAGCTGAGCAGGTTCTTATCGTCGCGCGAGGGCTGCGGGCGGCGGTCGCGGATTGCGAGGAGTTTGGCGCGGGCGGGGGCGAAGCGTTGCCGGGCGGCGTGGTCGCCCTTGAGTTTCGGAATGTTCTTACCCTCGAAGTTACCCTTGTCCGAGAGGCCGTAGGCTTGGGCGAACGCGAAGGCTTCGTCGCCGAGCACGGCGGCCACTTCCGGGGCCGTCCACACGTAGGTCGTGCCTTCGTGGTGGTCCGTATCGGCGTCCAGCGAGGCGGCGAACAGCCCGTTGGCGGTGCGCATCTCGCGGAGGAGCCAGCCGACCGTCTCGACGCAGACATCGGCGTAGAGCGGGTCGCGGTAACGCGCCCAGGCTTCGGCGTAGGTGCCGAGGAGCTGGGCGTTGTCGTAGAGCATCTTCTCGAAGTGCGGGACCGTCCAGTCGCGGTCGACGCAGTAGCGATGGAAGCCGCCGCCGATCTGATCGAAGAGTCCGCCGCGGGCCATGGCGCCGAGCGTGATGGTCAGGACGGCGTCGATGCGCGTCGCGAGGGCGCGGTCGGCTTCGACCGCGGCGGCGCCGCGCAGTCCGAGCAGGAGGTTAAGCGTGTGCGGGGCGGGGAATTTCGGCGCCGCCCCGAAGCCGCCGAAGGTGTCGTCGTGCTGTTCGCAGATCCGGCGGGCGGCCGCCACGAGGTCGTCCGGCATCGGTGTGCTGCCATCGGCGTCGGGCGCCCGGGTGAGGTGCGTCAGGTTCTGAGCGATGGCGTCGGCGTTCGCGGCGAGCTCGGTCTTGTTGCGATGGTAGAAATCCGAGACGCGCATCAGCAGCTGCGGCCAAGGGACCTGGCCGTGGCCACGGTCCTCGGGCGGGAAATACGTGCCGCCGAAGAAAGGACGGCCGTCCGGGAGGCAGAAGCAGTTGAGGGGCCAGCCGCCGTGGCCTTGGATCATCTGCACGGCGTCCATCATCAGCTTGTCGACTTCGGGCCGTTCCTCGCGGTCGACCTTGATGCACACGAAGTGCTGGTTCATCAGGTCGGCGACCCAGGGCTGTTCGAAGGACTCGCGGGCCATCACGTGGCACCAATGGCAGGACGAGTAGCCGACGGACACCAGGACGGGTTTGTCCTTGGCCTTGGCCTCCGCGAAAGCCTCGGCGCACCAAGGCCACCAATGCACGGGGTTGGCCTCGTGCTGGCGGAGGTAGAGGGAGCTTTCGTGGGCCAGGCGATTCGACACGACAGCAAGGTTGGCATCCTTGGGCCGGGCGCAACAAAGACCGTTTCCAAGCCGTTCGACTTGCAGGGGAGGGGGCGAGGGGCAAAGGTCTCCCGGTGCCTTTCGTCCGCCCCAGCCGCGTCCTCGGCCGTCCCTTCGGACGGTCCGCGCCCGGGCCTGCCTGACCATGTCGACCATCCGCATCCTTGACCCGACCGTGGCCAACCAGATCGCCGCCGGCGAGGTGGTGGAGCGCCCGGCCGCGGTCATCAAGGAGCTACTCGAGAACTCCCTCGACGCCGGCGCCCGCCGCGTGACGGTGGACTTCTCCCGCGGGGGCAAGGCCCGCATGATCGTCGAGGATGACGGCAAGGGCATGACCGGCGACGAAGCCCTGCTGAGCCTGGAACGCCACGCGACCAGCAAGATCCAGCTGGCCGCCGACCTCGACCGGATCGCGACCTTCGGTTTCCGCGGCGAAGCCCTGCCTTCCATCGCCAGTGTCGCCCGTTTCACGATGCAGACCCGTCTGGCCGCGGCCCCTTCGGGCACGGAAATCGCGGTCAACGGCGGTAAACTTGTCCATCGTCGGGATCACGGCATGGCGCCGGGCACGCGTATCGAGGTCGCGAATCTCTTCCACCCGGTCCCGGCCCGGCTGAAGTTCCTGAAGTCCGACGAGACCGAGGCCGCGCACATCGTCCGCCTCGTCCGCCTGTACGCCATCGCCCATCCGGAAGTCGGTTTCCTCCTGCGCGAAGACGGGCGCGAGATCTTCCGCTCGCCGGGCAATGCCCCTTTGCTGGATCGCATCCGCGAGATCTGGGGCCGACAGGTGGCCGAAGAAGTCACGCTGATGCCGCTCTTCGAACGGCCCGGCATGCGTCTCAGCGGCCTGCTGGGGAAGCCGGGCGTCAGCCGCGGTACGCGCCAGGACCTCGTCACGGTCGTCAACGGCCGCCCGGTCGACAGCCGCACGATGGCCTTCGCGCTGACGGAGAGCTATCATACGCTGATTCCGAAGGGGCGTTACCCGCTGGCCTTCGTCTTCCTGGAGATGGATCCGGCGTGGGTCGATGTGAACGTCCACCCCGCCAAGCGCGAGGTGCGCTTCCGCGATGAAGCCAAGGTCCGTAATTTCCTGATCGAGTCCGTCCTCGCGGTCCTGCGTGCCCGTGCCGACGACGGCCTGCCGGCTGGGACGCTCCCCGCCGTCGCTCCGGCGACCCCGCTGGCCCTCGCTGCCCCGAGCGTCAGCGCGCCGGTCTCCGCCGGAGCCATGCCTCCGGCATACGTGCCGTCCGGTGCGCCTGCGCCGGTCTCGCCGGCCCACGCGCCCTCCGTCCGTCTTGGTTGGCGCCTCCTCTCGCGCCTGCGCGAAGAGCGCGCCGTCTTCGAGACCCCGACCGGGCTGGCCGTCCTCGATCTGGGTGCCGCGCACCAGCGTGTGCTTTACGAGTCCATCCTCGCGCAGTTCACCGCGCAGAAGCCGGTGAGTCAGCCGCTCCTCGTACCCTTGAGCATCGAACTCGAGCCGCTGCCCGCCGCGGTGCTGAAGGAGCGCCTGCCCTTGCTGGCTTCCGCCGGCTTCGACTTCGAGGAGTATGGACGTAACTTCTGGCGGATCCAGGCGCTGCCGGCGTGGCTCGAGCCCGAACAGGCCTTGGCCTTCGTGCGTGACCTGCTGGCCGAGATGGCCCGCCGCGAAGGCGATTTCGGTCGTCCCTCGCTGGCCTATGACGCTCTCGCCAAACTCGCCGTCAATAAGGCCCGCCGTAAAGGCGACAGCCTGTCTGATGGCGAACTGATGGAACTCGTGCAGGCCTTGTTCCGCACCGCCCAACCGGGCAGCTGCCCGCGTGGTCACCGGACGTATGTCGAGTGGACGGATGCCGACCTGACCCGCCGTTTCGGCTGATCAGCGGCGGCCCTTATGGCGTTTCGGCGAAGCTGGCTTGCCCGTGCGCAGGGCTTCGATCTGGTCGCGCAGGTTGGCCGCGCGCTCGAACTGCAGTTCGTCCGCGGCCGCGAGCATCTCGGTTTCCATGTCGGCCAGGACGCGCGCGATGTCACGGTCGTCGGTGCCTTCGGCCACCGCCAAGGCTTCGTCGGCTTCCAGGTCCACGAGGCTTTCCTCGATCCGGCGGCTCGTGCTCTTCGGCGTGATGCCGTATTTCGTGTTATGGGCCTCCTGGCGCTTGCGGCGGTCGCCGCAGATGGTCAGGGCGCGCGTGAGCGACTTCGTCATCACGTCGGCGTAGAGCAGGACCTTGCCTTCGAGGTGACGGGCCGCGCGGCCGGAGGTCTGGATGAGGCTCGTCTCGCTGCGGAGGAAGCCTTCCTTGTCGGCGTCCAGAATGCCCACGAGGGCGACCTCGGGGAGGTCGAGTCCTTCACGCAGGAGATTGACGCCCACGAGGACGTCGAAGGAGCCGGCGCGTAGGCGACGCAGGATCTCGACGCGTTCGATCGCATCGATGTCGGAGTGCAGGTATTCGACCTTCAGGCCGCTATCCCGCATGAAGTTCGCGAGGTCCTCGGACATCCGCTTCGTGAGCGTCGTCACGAGCGTGCGGTAGCCGCGGGCCGCGACGGCCTTGGCTTCCCCGATGATGTCCTCGACCTGGCCGGCGATCGGGCGGACTTCCATGATCGGGTCGAGCAGGCCCGTCGGTCGGATGACCTGCTCGGCGATGACGGCGGAGACCTTGTATTCGTGGGGCGCCGGCGTGGCCGATACGTATACTACCTGGTCGACGAGGGTGTCGAACTCCTCCGGACGTAGCGGGCGGTTCTCGAGGGCGGAGGGCAGGCGGAAGCCGAATTCGACGAGGCGTTCCTTGCGGGCACGGTCGCCGTGATACATCCCGCCGATCTGCGAGACCGAGACATGGCTTTCGTCGATGAAGACCAGCTTGTCCTTCGGGAAGAAGTCCAGCAGGCAGTGCGGGCGCTCGCCGGGGCGACGGCCCGACATGTGCATCGAGTAGTTCTCGATGCCCGGGCAGAAGCCCGTCTCGCGGAGCATCTCGAGGTCGTGCTCGACGCGCATGCGGATGCGCTGGGCTTCGACGAGGCGGTTGGTCTTCTCGAAGTGGGCCACGCGTTCCTCGAGCTCGGCGCGGATGGCGTCGCCGGCGGCCTTCACGCGGCCCGGGGCCATGACGTATTGGTTGGCCGGATAGAGGTCGAACTTGTCGAGCTGCTTGCCCGGCTTCACGCTGACCGGGTCGAGCTCGCGGATGGCCTCGAGCGTGTCCCCCCAGAATTCCAGGCGGACGGCGGACTCCATGTACGCCGGCCAGACGTCGATCGTCTCGCCGCGGGCGCGGAAGTTGCAGCGCTCCAGGATGGCGTCGTTACGGACGTATTGGTTGGCCACCAGCTTCGCGAGGAGCTCGTCCCGGCGCAGGGTCATGCCCGTCTTGAGCGCGATCATCGCGGCCAGGAAGTCCTCGGGCGAGCCGAGGCCGTAGATGCATGACACCGAGGCGATCACGATCACGTCCCGGCGGGAGAGCAGGGCGCTGCTGGCGCTGATGCGGAGGCGCTCGATGTCCTCGTTGATGGCCGAGTCCTTCTCGATGAACGTATCCGTCGCCGGCACGTAGGCCTCCGGCTGGTAGTAGTCGTAATAGCTGACGAAGTATTCGACCGCGTTCTCCGGGAAGAAATTCTTGAATTCCGAGTAGAGCTGGGCGGCCAGCGTCTTGTTGTGCGAGATGATGAGCGCCGGGCGTTGCTGCTGGACGATCAGGTTCGCCATCGTGAAAGTCTTGCCCGAGCCAGTGACGCCCAGGAGCGTCTGACGGCCGTTGCCGGCGCGGAGGGAGGCGTCGAGCGCGGCGATCGCGGTCGGCTGGTCGCCCATCGGGCGGTAGTCGGATTTCAGGCGGAATTCCATCTCAGTCCAGACTTCCGCGGGCGAGCCACTGTGGGTCGACTTCGGAAAGGTCCTTCACGATGCGGTGGGCGCCGACGGGCGCCAGCTGCTCGCGGGTGTTGGTCGTCGCGAGCGCGATCGTGATGAAGCCGCCGGAGAGGCCGGCCTGCAGCCCCGAGAAGGAATCCTCGAAGACGAAAGACGTCGCCGGGTCGCCGCCGCCGAGAGCGCACGCTTTCAGGAAGACTTCCGGGTCGGGCTTACCCTTGGTGACGTCCTCGCTGGCGACCGCACCCGCGAAGAAGTGGCCGATGCCGAAGAGTTCGAATGACAGGGCAAGGTTCTCCTTGTGGGTCGAGGTGCCGATGACGCTCGGGATGCCGAGGTCTTTGAGCGCGCCGCAGAGTTCGCGGACGCCGGGAAGCAGGCGGACGTGACCGGTGCGGGCGATGTCGCGGTAGAGGGCTTCCTTTCGGTGGGACAGGCGCTTCACCTCCGCGGGGTCGCGCGACCAATTCAGGATGTCGGGGATGATCAGCTCGTTACGCTTGCCGAAGCCACGCTTGAAATGATCAGCCGGCAGCGGAAGGTTCTCTTCCTTGGCTAGGGCTTCCCAGGAGCGTTCATGGGCGACGGAGGAGTCGATGACGACTCCGTCCCAGTCGAAGACGGCGACGGTGCGAGGCATGGCTCAGTGCTTATCCCAAGGCAGCGTGATCTTAATCGGGCGATGCTCCCAGACATTGAAAGGTTCGAAGATCTGGCCCGGGGCGAGGATACCGTTCGGATCCAGCGCCTGCTTGATCGCGAGCATCGCGGCGATCTCCGCCGGCGTGTGCTGCAGGGAGAGGAAGGGAGATTTCGCGAGGCCGATGCCGTGTTCGCCCGTGATCGCGCCCCCGAGTTCTACGACCTTCTCCATCACCTCGCGGATGGCCTGTTCGGCCTTGCGGCAGTGCTCCGGGTTGAACCGGTCGTACATGATGTGCACGTGGAAGTTGCCGTCGGCGGCGTGGCCGAAGGTCGGGGACGCCAGGCCGAAACGGTCGCGGATCTCGCGGGTAAAGCGGAGGAGGGCGGCGTAGCTGCGGATCGGCACCACCACGTCTTCATTGAGTTTGGCATCGCCGAGGGCGAACATCGCCTGAGAGCAGGTGCGGCGGAGTTCCCAGAGCGCTTCGGCTTCCGCGGGGTCTTCCGGCGCGCGGAAGGCGGCTGCGTGACGCTTCGCCCAGGCGACGACCTTGACGACGTCGTCCGCGAGCGCGGCGGGATGTCCGTCGATTTCGACGAGCAGGGCGGCGTGCGTCTCGGCGGAGCCGCCTAGTTCCGTATCGGTGAAGACGCGCTTACCGCGGCGCTTCTCGGTGGCGGCGACCGTCTGGACGTCGAGGAACTCGAGCACCGACGGATTCACGCGCAGGGAAATCAGCTCAATGGCGGCCTCGAGGGCCGTTTCGTCCGTGCGGAAGGCCAGCAGGAAGGTGCGGCGGGCGGCAGGCAGGGCGGAGAGCTTCAGCGTGGCTTTCGTGATCACGCCGAGCGTGCCTTCGGAGCCGATCCACAGGTCGCGCAGGTTGAGGCCGCTGACGAACTTACGGAGCGGGGCGCCCCAGCGGACTTTCTCGCCGGTGGGCAGGAAGCCTTCGAGAGCGTAGACGTGGTCGCGGACGACGCCGTATTTGGCCGCGCGCAGGCCGCCGGCGTTGGTGGCGATGTTGCCGCCGATGCTGCAGTGCTTCACCGACGAAGGGTCGGGCGGGAAGAAGAGGCCGTGCGGAGCGGCGCGGTCGTTGATGTGCGCGGTGATCGCGCCCGGCTGCACCGTCGCCATCGCGGAGACCGGATCGATCTCAATCTGGTCCCAGTGGTCGAGGTGGATGACCCAGCCGCCCTTGATCGGGGCGCAGGCGCCGGTCGTGCCGGTGCCGCGGCCACGGACCGTGACGGGTACGCGATGTTCATTGGCGAGCTTCAGCGTGGCGCCGATATCGTCTTCCGTCGCCGGGCGGATGACCGCCTCGGGCATGAAGGACAGCCGCATGTTGTCGAACGACGCCGCGAAGCAGGACGCCTCGTCGGCCCGGACGACTTCCGCGCCGAGCTTCGCCAGGAGGGCCTGGGTGGCGGCGGGATGCGTCTGGGCGGGAAGGCTCACGCCTCCCATCAAGCAGGGTTAGCCCAGTTCGGCAAGCCACGCCGTCGCCTCGGCGTCGGAAGGCATGCGCCAGTCGCCGCGGGGGGAGAGGGCCAGCGAGCCCACCTTGGGGCCATCGGGCATCACCGAACGCTTGAACTGCTGGCTGAAGAAGCGGTTCAGGAACGTGCGCAGCCAGTGGCGGATCTCCGTCTGGTCATATTTCCCGGCGAACGCGTGCTCGGCGATCCAGAGGACCTTGGAGGGGCGGAAGCCGTTGCGGATGATGTGATAAAGGAAGAAGTCGTGGAGCTCGTAGGGCCCGACCAGCATCTCGGTCTGCTGGGCGATCTCGCCGTCGTCGCCGGGCGGGAGCAGCTCCGGGCTGACCGGGGTGGCCACGATGTCCTCGAGGATGGCGCGTTCGGTGCCGACGTGACGGGCGTGCGCGGCCCAGCCGACGAGGTGCTTCACCAAGGTCTTCGGCACGCCGATGTTCACGTGGTACATCGACATGTGGTCGGCGTTGAACGTGCACCAACCGAGCGCGGCTTCGGAAAGATCGCCGGTGCCGACGACGAAGCCGTGGCTCTGGTTGGCGACGTCCATCAGGATCTGCGTACGTTCGCGGGCCTGGGCGTTCTCGAAGGTGACGTCGTGCTTGCCGACCGGGTGCTGGATGTCGCGCAGGTGGCGCTCGACCGCTTCGTTGATCGGGATCTCGCGGGCGGTGATGCCGAGCGTCTCCATCAGGCGCATCGCGTTGACGCGGGTGCGGGCCGAGGTGCCGGGGCCGGGGAGGGTGAGGCCGATGATGCCCTTGCGGTCGAGGCCGAGACGGTTGAACGCTTCGAGCGTGACGAGCAGGGCGAGGGTGGAATCGAGGCCGCCCGAGACGCCGATGACGACGTGCTTGAGGCCCGTGTGGCGGAGGCGGCGGGCGAGGCCCGTGGACTGGATCGCGAAGATCTCCTGGCAGTTCTCGTCGCGGCGGTGCGGGTCGGACGGCACGAACGGATGCTGGCTGAAACGGCGGCGGAGCTTCGGGGTCTGGCCCGTCGGCACGCCGAGGG
>JAUMEU010000036.1:0-3847 GCA_032120295.1 Opitutales bacterium
GGCGTAATCGCTGATGGCGAGATAGACGCCCTGCGTGCCGTCGGCGAGCTGCTGCGGCTGCAGCGTGAGGCCGGGGACGGCCGCGCCGAAGGCGGCAACGAAGTCGGCGGCCTTGCGACGAGGATAGGTGAGGAAGCGGAAGTTGCGGCCGGTGCCGGCGCTGTGGCTGAAACCGGAATCCATGCAGCCGAGGCCGGTCATGGCGTAGCCAAGCGCAGCCTGCGGGCTGTCGATCATCGGCGAGGTCGGCGTCCAGTTCAGGCCGGTGAGGTTCCACGTCATCGACCGACGCCAGCCGCGCATGGCCACGACGTCGAGCTGGCCGCGACGGCGCGTAGCTTCGTCGATCTCGAGCACGCCCGGCGTGGCGACCGCCCAGCGGGCGAGCTCACCGATGGTGAGGCCATGGACGTAAGGGGTCTCGTAGGAGCCGACGTAGCTGCGCCACCTGCGGTCGAGGAACGGACCGTCGACCTTCTCGCCGCCGAGCGGATTCGGGCGGTCGAGCACGATGACGCGTACCGGGCGCGGCAGGGAGAAGCAGGCCTCGATGACGAGACGCATGCAGCTGACGTAGGTGTAGGAGCGCGCGCCGATGTCCTGGAAATCGATGATGACCGCGTCGAGGCCGGCGAGCATCTCCGGGGTCGGCTTACGCGTCGCGCCGTAGAGGGAATAGACCGGCAGGCCGGTACGCGCGTCCTTCGCGTGGCCCACCTTGACGTCGGCCTTGGCCACGCCGTCGATGCCGTGTTCCGGCCCGAAGAGTTTCACGAGCTTCACGCCAGGCGCGCGGGCGAGCACGTCGGCGGTGCGCTGACCGAGGCCGTTGACGCCAGCGCGATGCGTGACGAGACCGCAGCGGAGACCTTGCAGGCGAGCGAAGCCTTCCGCCGCCAGCATGTCGATGCCGAGCATCACCTTGCCGGCCGGGGCTCGGCCTATCGGCGCAGGACGCACGGAGGGCACGCCGACCGAACCGCCGCCGCCGCCCCCGGCGCAACCAGTCAGAGCGTAAGCGCCCAGCGAACCCAAGGCGGTGAGGTGAAGGAAGTCGCGGCGGTCCATGGGGAAGCAGTGCCGGCATCTTCCTCCTTTCGCCGAGCGGTTCAAAGTCCGAAATCGAAAATCCGTTTGCAGGCGACGGCCCCCGCGGACACCTTCCCGCCATGCGCGTCGCCCTCCTCGGTTCCGGTCGCGGCTCCAACGCCGACGCGGTCCTCCGCGCCCAGGCCGAAGGCCGGCTGGGCAAGGCCAAGGTGATCGGGATCTGGTGCGACGTCCCGACCTGCAAGATGCTGGAGCTCGGCCCGAAGTACGGTGTCCCCGCCCGCTTCCTCGACACGGGGCCGTTCAAGACGAAGTTCTCGCCCGAACGTGAGCAGGCCTGGGCCGACGCCCTCCAGGCCGCCCAGGTCGATCTGGTGGTGCTGGCCGGCTTCATGCGCGTGATCAAAGCGCCGTTGCTCGACGCCTTCGCCGGCCGGATCATCAACCTCCACCCCAGCCTCCTCCCCGCCTTCCCCGGCCTCGATGGCATCGGCCAAGCCTGGAACGCCGGCGTCCCCGAAGCCGGTTGCACCGTCCATTGGGTCAACGCCGAGATCGACGGCGGCGCCCATCTCGGCCAGACCCGCGTCGCCCGCGAGCCGGCCGATACCCTCGAGTCCTTCGCGCAGAAGATCCACGCCGCTGAGCATGCCTTGCTGCCCGCGGTGATCGCCCGCCTGAGCGAGACGCTTTCCTGATGATCGAACTGAAGTGCCCCATCCATGAAGACATGGTCCAGCCGCTGGAGGACCATTTCTGCGAACTCACCCGCTCCTCTTGGATGCTGTTCCATGAGGGCCCCGGAAAGCCGCACTTCGTCATGGGCTATTTTGAAACGAAGGCCGAAGCCGACGAGGCTTGGGCCGGGCTGCGCAAGGCCTTCAAGAAACTCCCCGAGGCCTACGACGAGACCGTGTTGGCGGACAAGGATTGGAAGGAAGCGTACAAGGAACACCTCAAACCATGGGACCACGGCCGGCTCCACTGGGTCCCGGCTTGGATGCGCGGCAAGCACCCGGTGCCGGCCGACGCGGCGGTGATCTGGTTCGACGCCGGCCTGGCCTTCGGCACCGGCGACCACCCGACGACCCGCCTGTGCGCGATCCGCATGATGGACTTCCTCGCGTCTTATCCCGCGGCGCAAGTCTCCGTCACCGACGCCGGTTGCGGCTCCGGCATCCTCGCCCTCTCCGCCGCCCGACTTGGCTGCGGGCGCATCGCCGGCTTCGACCGTGATCCGGAGTCCGTGCGCGTGAGCATCGCCAACCGTGAAGCGAACGGCATCGCCGATGAGGCGGTCGCCTTCCATCACGCCGGCCTGGAAGAAGGCTTCCGCCTGACCGGTCGGGCCGACGTCGTGCTGGCCAATATCATCAGCGACGTCCTCTGCATCTACGCCGACAACCTCGTCGACTCCGTCAACCCCGGCGGCGTGCTCGCCCTCAGCGGCATCCTCGCGAAGGAGCAGGAAGCCGTCCGCGCCCATTTCGAAGCGAAGTGCCAGGCCGCCTGGGGCGCCGGCACCCGCGCCGATGGCCGCGTCATGGGCGAGTGGAGCGACGTCGCGCTCTTCCGTCCGCTCTGAGGATTTGCGTCCGACCCGGCGCCGCCCATCCTGACCCTCATGCACGAGACCGCCGCCCAACGCATCCGCTACGGACGCTTCATCGCCCTAGGCTTCGGCTTCTTCTGCCTACTGATGGGCCTGAACGAACTGCTCGGCGGCCTGAATCTCGGCTTCGCCCGGATCCCGCCGCGCTGGGATCCCGCGGTCGTGACTTTCCCCCGCGCCCTGCGCGCCGAGTCGTGGTTCCTCATCGCTTACGCCGGCCTGCTCTTCCTGCCCTGGCGGAGCATCGTCTCGTCGAAGGTCTGGAACCGGCTCTTCGCCCTCCTGTGCGTCGCGTCCTTCATCTTCGCCTTCGCGATGATCTCCGAAGTCATGGCCAAGAATTATGTCGCCCAGGCCGCGGGCATGAAGGCGCGCATCCCGGTCTTCCAGGCGATCCTGCTCTTCCTCTGCCTCGGACAGATCCCGCTCGAGCTCTTCAGCCGCAAGCCGGAGCTGCTCGACTGATCAGAGCGCGGCGAACATCTGGCGCCAAGGAATGAACCAAGGCCAGATCAGGACGATGGCGACGAAGCTCAGTGCGATACCGGCGGGGATCTCTTGCCGGCGTCCGGCGACGACGCGGGGCGCGGCGTAGACGAGCAGCCACACGGACTTATAAATGACCTGGAAGACGAGCAGCCAAGCAAAGTTGGACGGCCAGACGACGCCGAGCGCGGAACAGGCGAGGATAGCCAGCCAGAGCGAGCCGACCAGCGTCCTCCAGCCGGCGCTCTCCGTGAAGGCACCGTGATCCGTCAGGGATGGCTTCAACAAGGTCCCAAAGCCGATCGGGACGAGGATGAGGATATTGGCCCAGAATAAGATCTGTGAGGCCGACATCGGTCAGAGCGCGGCGTGCAGCGCCTCGGCGCGACGCATCGCTTCTTCGAGGGTCGGCGCGGTGACGGTGATGTGGCCCATCTTGCGGCCCGGCGCAGGCTGGCCCTTGTCGTAAAGGTGCAGCTTAGCGGAGGGATCGGCGAGGACCTTGGTCCAATCGGGCTCCTGCCCGTCGCGCCAGACGTCACCCAGAAGGTTCACCATGGCGGAAGGCGCGAGGGGTTTGGTGCCGCCGAGCGGCAGGCCGCACACGGCGCGGATATGTTGCTCGAACTGGCTCGTCTCGTTGGCGTCGAAAGTCTGGTGGCCACTGTTATGCGGACGCGGGGCGAGCTCGTTGACGAC
>JAUMEU010000037.1:0-8054 GCA_032120295.1 Opitutales bacterium
GGGACTTGGCACGGGGGGTGCATAAGTGGACTTGCTCAACCGAACGCCTAACCCAACCTAACACACCACCATGAAGCTCGTCGTCGCCATCATCAAACCGTTCAAACTCGAAGAAGTTAAGGACGCCCTCGCCGAGATCGGCATCGAGGGCATGACCGTAACCGAGGTCAAGGGCTTCGGCCGCCAGAAGGGTCACACCGAAATCTACCGCGGTTCGGAATACACCGTCGACTTCCTCCCCAAGGTGAAGATCGAAGCCGCCGTGGCTGACGAGCAGGTCGAAAAGGCCATCGCCACCATCTCCAAGGCCGCCCAGACCGGCAAGATCGGCGACGGCAAGATCTTCGTCCTCGGCCTGACCGACGTCATCCGCATCCGTACCGGCGAGCGCGGTCCGGCGGCCATCTAAGCCCTGGTCACACTCAAGCAAAAGGGCGTCCTGCGGGACGCCCTTTTTGTTGGCTCACTTTGCCGCCTTGGCTGCGGCCTTGGCCGCGTCACGTTTGGCGAGCATGCCGGGCGAGTTCCACTTGATCACGTGGTAGGTGGCCTGGCCCTCGCCGGCGTTACGGATCGCGTGGTCGATGTTGGCGGCCTGGAAGATGACCGAGCCCGGGCCGAGCTTCACCCAATCGCCGGCGACCAAGGCTTCGACCGTGCCCTCCTTGACGATGAGCAACTCCTCATCGGCATGCTGGTGGGGCGGGTGCGGCGCTTGGCCGGGGTTCAGCGTCGTGATGTGGTATTCCAATTCATCGAGCGTCGCGGTCGGTGCCTGGCAGACCTTGCGGTAGGCGCCAATCTTCGTCGGCTTGACCGTCATTTTCTCCCAGTCGAAAGCCATCGACCCCATGATGGGTCTGGCGGCGGGCACGTCGGCGGCGAGCGGGGCGTGGCCGATGAAGCCGGTGAGGCCGAGGCAGACGGCAGCGGTCAGGGCGGCGACGACGAGGTCGCGACGGGTCGGGGTAAGCATACGATGTTGATAGGAAACCTACCCATGGGAGTAAAGAGCCCATCCAGACGCCTTGCCCTTGGGCCGACCCCGGGCCTAATCTCCGGCATGCTTCACCCCGCGCTCCGATGGACGGCCGCCCTACTCGGCCTGGCGACCCTGCTGGCCGGCTGCGGCGACGGCCGGACCACCGCCGAGAAGAAAGCCGCCGAGGGCTACCTGATCATCAACAACATGGCTGAGCCGTCCGGGCTGGATCCGCAGACGGTGACCGGACTGAGCGAAAGCCACATCATCGGCGCCCTCTTCGAAGGCCTGGTCAATTACGACCCTCAGGACCTCCACCCCATCCCCGGCATCGCCGAGAGCTGGACGATGTCGGCCGACGGCAAGACCTGGACCTTCCGTCTGCGCCAGACGGCCAAGTGGTCCAACGGCGACCCGATCACGTCGGCGGATTTCCTCTTCAGCTATGAGCGCATGCTGCGGCCGAGCTTCGGGGCGGAGTACGCCTCAATGCTGCACGGCATCCGTGGCGCCAAGGATTTCGCCGCCGGCAAGACGAAGGACTTCCGGACCGTCGGCGTGCGGGCGCCCGACGCGCAAACGCTGGTCATCGAACTCGGGCACCCCATCCCTTACTTCCTCCAGCTCGTCTGCCACCACAGCTGGATTCCGGTGCACCCGCCGACGATCCTCAAGTTCGGCGGCATCGACGCCTTGAACACGCCGTGGACGCGCCCCGGCGCGATGGTCAGCAGCGGCGCCTTCACGCTGGAGAGCTGGGAGGTCGCGCGCCGCGTGGTCGTGCGCAAGAACCCCCTCTACTGGAACGCCAAGGAAGTCGCGCTCAAGGCCGTGGAATTCCGCGCCATCGCCGACCTCTTCGCCGAAGAACGCGCCTTCCGCGGCGGCGAACTGCACGTCACCGGCGCGGTGCCGCCCTACAAAGTGGCCAAGCTCCGCGCGGACAAAGCCCCGCAGCTGCGCATCGACCCCTTCCTCGCGACCGCCTTCGTCTGGGTCAACTGCGACATCAAAGGCGCCAAGCCCGCGGACGTCGCCGCGCGCAAGGCGCTCGCCGACCCGCGGGTGCGTCGCGCGCTCGGCATGGCCCTCGACCGTAACCTGATCGCCGAGAAAGTCCTGCGGGCCGGCGAGAAGCCCGCGCTCCACTTCACGCCGCCCGGCACGGGCGGGTTCCAGCCGACGGCGCGCTGGAAGCAGGACGCCGCGGAAGCGCGTCGCCTCCTCGCCGAAGCCGGCTACCCCGGTGGCAAAGGCCTGCCGAAGTTCGACTACCTCTACGCGACCTCCGAAGGCCAGCAGATGGTCGCGCAGGCTTACCAGGAGATGTGGCGCCGCGAACTCGGCGTCGAAGTCGAGCTCCGCAACCTGGAATGGAAGGTCTACCTGAGCGCCATGCGCAAAGGCGAGTTCCACCTCTGCCGCGGCGCGTGGGTCGGCGATTACAACGACCCCAACACCTTCCTCGAGATGCTCATCACCGGCAACGAGCTCAACAACTGCAATTGGAGCGACGCGGAATACGACCGCCTGCTCGGGCTCGCCGCGCGCGAGGGCGACGCCGCCAAGCGCTTCGGCTACTTCCAGCTCGCCGAGGCCCGGCTGGTCGAACAAGCGCCCGTGCTCCCCGTCGTCTTCAATACGAATAAGTATCTGATGCGCCCGGAAGTCCAGGGTTGGCACTCCACCCTCCTCGATCAGCACCCGCTCTCCGCCGTCCGGCTCGTGCCGACCCCGGCGAAAGGAGATTGAAGTAGCCCTCCCCCCGCCTATCTTTCCTTCATCCCCATGCGCTCCTTCGCCCTCGCCCTGCTCGCTTCCTTCACCGCCCTGACCGCCGTCGCGCAGACCGACCCGCTGCGCGCCGCCCCGCAGGACAAGGCCTTCGCCAAGCTCCGCGGTATCACCCAGTTCTACATCGACGTCACCACCTCGGAAAACCGCCCGGAAGACGCCGACCTGCGGACCGAAATCCGGGACGGGATGGAGCTCGAGCTCCGCCGCGCCAACCTCACGCCCAAAGCCGTCGACGGCCTGAGCCCGGAAGCCGCCACGCCGCTGCTCCTGGTCGAAGTGCGTTATGACCGCGGCCTCGGACGCTACACCGCCGACGTCATCCTCTCCGTGCGCGATAACGCGACGATCACCCGCAACAAGGAAGCCGTCCTCGCCCAGTCCTACAGCGAGACCCGGCGCGCCCTGGGCACGTCGGACACCGCCCTCAACCGCGAGGTCAAGGCCCGCAGCCGCGAACTCGTGCTCGAGATCATCGACGGCATGAAGCGCCTCAAGTGAAAGGCCTCCGGCCCCAGCATCGGTCCTGAACTCATGTCCTCCGTCGAAGCCCGCCTCGCCGAACTCGGCGTCACCCTGCCCACGCCTCCCGCCGCCGCGGGCGCCTACGTCCCCGCCGTCCGCACGGGTAACCTGCTCTACCTCGCCGGCACCCTGCCGATGAAGGACGGCAAGGTCGCCTCGCTCGGCAAGGTCGGCCGCGAGGTCGACCTCGTCCAGGCCGCCGACGCCGCCCGACTCTGTACGCTCAACGCCCTCGCCAACGCCAAGGACGCCCTCGGTTCGCTCGACCGAGTCACCCGCGTCGTGATGGTCAATGGCTTCGTCAACGGCATCGACGGCTTCAGCGACAGCCCTAAGGTGCTTAACGGCGCCTCGGAGTTCCTCCTGCAGGTCTTCGGCGACGCCGGCAAGCACGCCCGCGCCGCGGTCTCGGTCAACGGCCTGCCCCTCGGCGTCTCCGTCGAGGTCCAGCTGGTGCTCGAAGTCCGCGACTGAGCGAGCTCAGGCTTCGGAGAGGCTGACGCGGGTGAAGTCGATCTTGAACGACTTGCCCTTCGGCGGCTGGCCGCAGTTGCCGATCTGCGCGCACGCGCGCTTCACCAGTTCGGCCATGCGCGCGTCGCGCGGCGCGTTGATCCAGCCGGAGAAAGTGACGAAGCCCGAGGCGTCGACGCTGACGGTCACGCCGCAGGTCCCGCCCGTGGCCACGGATTCGCCTTCGGCGGCGACGATCTCGCGCCAAGCCGTGAGCAACTTGGCCTGGACGGTGCCCGCATAGGCCGCGAGTTCGGAGGCCGAACCGCCTTCGCCGCCGTTGTCACCGGTGCCGTAGCTCCGGCCTTTCTTGACGGACACGCCGCCGATGCCGCCCGACTTGGCCGACACGCTGGGTCGGCCGGACTTCCCGCCTTGGCTGTTTTCAAATTCCTTCTGCGTCATGCGGGTCGGCTTGCTGGTGACGCCGTTCTTCACGAGCGCCTTCGTCGAGGGCTTGGTGTTCGCCGAAGACTGCGCCGCCTGCTCGGCCTGTGCGCGTTCGCGGAGGACCTTCGTGACGTCGAGATGGGGAAGCTTGATGCGGGCGATGCCTTGGTTCGTGCCGGTCTCGTCGCCTCGGGCGACGCCGGGCGCCTTGCCGATCTCGCCGGGGCGCTTGCCCGGGATGCCCGCAAGGTCGATGAGCAGAGGGTCGACCGGTTCGTGGATCTCACCGTCCTGACGCGCGGCATACCAGGAGAAACCGATGACCGCACCGAGGAGACCGAGGTGCACCGCCACGGAACCGACCCAACCTTTGCCTGCGGCGGCCATGCTCAGCGTGTCTCGGTGTCGAGCGCCGCCTTGGTCAGACCCTTGGCCTTGGCGAGGGAAAGCACGTCGATGATCTTCTGGTAGGACAGCGCGCCGTCGCCGCGGATGCGGACGATGGGCTGCTCGGCCTCGGGCAGGGCCGCGAGGGTCGCGAACTCAGCTTCGAGCTGGGCCGTCGTGACGGGGCGGGCGCCGAGGGAAAACCCGCCGTTACGGTCGATGCTGACGATACGGTGCTGCGCCTTCGTGTCCGGCGCCTTGCCCGCGCCCTTGTCGGCCTTGGGCAGGTTGACGGAGGTGGTCTGCTCGAGCACCGGCGTCGCGATCATGAAGATGATCAGCAGCACGAAGCAGAGGTCGAGCATCGGCGTGACGTTCAGCTCGTTCATCGCGTGCAGCCGGTTCGGCTTGGAAAAGGAGCGGGCCATCGGATCTTACTGGGCGTCTTCCCAGCCGGGTAGCGCGGCGGACGGCGCCCCGGGAGCCGGGGTCGCGGCGGCGGCGGCCGGAGCGACCGCGGCGGCGGCCTGGGCGGCCTGGGCGGCGCGATGCAGGCGCTCGCGTTCCTGCGCGGCCTCGAAATTGCGGCGGGCTTCGCCTTCGAGCTCGAGCTCGACGCGGTCGGCGAGCGAGCTCGCGAAGTTCTCGAGCTCAGTCGTCATGATCTTCACCTGCGTGAGCAGGTAGTTGTAACCGAAGGTGGCGGGGATGGCGACGAGCAGGCCGAGCGTGGTCGTCACGAGCGCGCCGCAGACGCCGGGCGCGAGCTGCGCGATGCTGGCCTTCTCGGTCAGCGCGCCGAAGGTGACCATCACGCCCCAGACCGTGCCGAGCAGGCCGAGGAACGGAGCACCGGAGACGAGCGAGCTGAGCAGCACCATCTTGTCCTCGTACTTGACCATCGTGCGCGCGACGCCGCGCTGGACGGCATTCTCGACATGGCCCATGCACAGCGTGACGTCCGCCGGACGCACGAGGCGTCCCTTATGGCGCTGCACGGCGGAGACCGCTTCGGCGACGAGGAACTCGTACGGACCGAGGTTGGAGCCGCGCGGGAAGTTGAGCGCGACGACGGCGGGCTCGTCGCGGAGGCGACGTTCGAATGCATGGTTGCGACGACGCAGCTCTTGGACGTCGGACCATTTTTGGATCATGGCACCCCAACCGACGAAAGAACAGATCCCCAAGACGGCGGCGACGGCCAGTCCAGCGCCATCCATCTGTTTGAAATACCAGAGGGCACCCTTGTCGGACTCGGCCAGCACGAGCATGAAGACGGGAGAAAGCATCGGTTTCATAGGCAATCCGCCGCGGGCAGGGCTTCAACCTGAAAAGGTTCGCCCGCACGCTTGAACCGGCGGCCGTTCTTCCGCATGGTGAGGGCTGCGTGATCCCTCGTCCGCCCACCTGCCAAGGCTGCGTCCAGAACGCGGTCGTCTACTTCACCCTCGTCGCCGGGGGTAAGGCGGAGACCTATGCCTGCTGCCAAGGCTGCCCCTCCCTCGTATCGGACGCCATCCTGCCCTCCCTCGCCCTGGGCCTGAAGCTGACCGTCCCGACCCCCGTCGGCCGCGGCAAGTGCCCGGCCTGCGGCTTCCGCTGGTCCGACTACGAGCGCATCCATCGCCTCGGCTGCGCCACCTGCTACGAAGCCCACGCACCCCAGGCCTTGGCGACCCTCGCGCGCATCCAGCCCGGACTGGAGCACCACGGCCGTCGCCCGCAGGACAGCCAGGCCGACCGCCTCGCCAAGCTGGCCAAGGCCCGGGCCGACCTCCAAGCCGCCCTCCGGGTCGAGGACTTCGAGGCCGCGGCCGTCCTCCGGGACCAGATCGCCGAGCTCGAGCACGGCCCGACGGAGAGCCGTTCCTGATTTACCGGATGAAACCCACCGCCCTGCTGACCAATGACGACGGCATCAACGCCGCGTTCCTCCACGCCTTGGTGGCCGCCTGCGTCGCCGAAGACTTCCGGGTGGTCGTGGCCGCCCCTTCCGACGAGCGCAGCTGGATCGGCCGGGCCTTCAGCCGCCACCGCGAAGTCAGGCTGACGGACTACCCCGGCCTCGGCGAGCAGGCCTGGGCCATCGACGGCACCCCTTCCGACTGCGTCAATATCGCCCTCGGCCACCTTCTGCCCGTCCGGCCCGATGTCGTCCTTTCCGGCATCAACATCGGCTTCAACGCCACCATGCCCCTCTGCCTAAGCTCCGGAACCCTCGCCGGGGCGACCGAAGGCACCGCCTGGGGCCTGCCGGCCGTGGCCTGCTCGCTCGACCTCGAGCAATCGCTCTTCGAACAGGTCCACCGGAACTCCGCGGTCTGCCCCCCGGCCCTCCGCCCGCACCTCGAGACCGCCTGCCGTCACGCCGCCCGTTTCGCCAAAAGCCTCGTCGGCCAGCCGGTGAGCGGCCTGCACGTCCACAGTCTCAACTACCCGGCGACGGTCACCGACGGAACCGCCATGGAACGCAGTACTCCGGCGCTGGTCCGCCACGGTTCCCTCTTCAAACGCTCGACCCTCGGCTTCACGTTCGCCTGGAACGACGGCGAGAACCATTCCGTCGAAAAACAGACCGACCTCGCGGTGCTCGGGCGAGGCCTGATCAGTTACACCATCTTCGACTTCGGCGGCACCGCGCCGCTCTGAGCCGGCTCAGTGGCTGTGACCGTGATCGTGGCCGTCGCCATGATCATGGTCGTGGTCATGATGACCTTCGCCGGCGAAAAGCACCGGCAGCAGGAGCACCAGGCCGGCAAAGAAGGCCGGGGCCCAGGCATTGCGCAGGTCGTGAGCCGCAAGGAACGGATAGAAGGCCACGTAACCAGCGAGTGCCCAGGCGCCGAGGTGGTTGGGGAAGATCCACAGGCCCTTGAGTCCGCCGTCGTTGGCGCGGCGCTGGACGTAGACCGAGAGGAAGCCGGCGAAGAACACGGCGGAAAGGATCAGGAGGAAGACGGCGAAGGGGGCCCAGCCTTCGACGGCGTGGTGGTGGATCTCTTCGGCCTGCTTCTTGAAGTCGGCGGCGACTGCGGCCTCGGCCTGGGCCTTGGCGGCGGCGGCGTCGAAAGCCTTGCCCTTCGCGGCGGTCTTGGCCTTGGCGACGGCCTTGTCGACCAGGGCGGCCTTGACCACGGCTTCCTGGTGATGGGCTTCCGACTCCGGAAGCGTGTGGCTCATATAATAATAGGCGCCGACGGACACGCCGTAGAAGACGGCGCCCAGGAAGACGGTATTGATGGCCAGGCCGAGGCGGCCGAGGGGCTTGGTAAGGTCCAGCGAGAAGCTCATAGGTGCGAAGCGGCAACCTAGGTCCGTCGCCCCGCCCTTCAATTCCAAACTTGGAAACCGCCCGCCGACCCGCCTGATTGGGGTCAGCCATGGCCCGCCCCCTCCCTGAAACCGTCCTTTTCGACCTCGACGGCACGCTGGTCGACAACTTCGAGGCCATCCACCGTTGCTA
>JAUMEU010000038.1:0-8681 GCA_032120295.1 Opitutales bacterium
GGCGCCGGAACAGTTCGGAAGAAGCGTAGACCGCTGCGCGCGGCCCGTCCGCCACCACCCGGCCGCCGTCGAAGACGAGCACGCGGTCGACGTCACGGATGGTGCTGAAGCGATGCGCCACGATCAATGTCGTCCGGCCCTTCATCAACTGCGCCAACGAAAGCTGGATGCTCCGCTCGGTATCGGTGTCGAGGGCCGACGTCGCTTCGTCGAGAATGAGCACCGGGGCGTCCTTGAGGAAGGCCCGGGCGATGGAGATGCGCTGACGCTGGCCACCGGACAGCCGTCCGCCCCGCTCGCCGACCTTGGTCTGGAAGCCTTGGGGTTGGGCCTCGATGAAATCAAGTGCTCCCGCCAACCGGGCGGCCTCCCGCACCTCGGCGTCGGTCGCCGCCGGCCGCCCGAGGCGAATGTTTGCGAGAATCGATTCGTTGAAGAGGACGGGTTCTTGCGAGACAAGGGCAATGTTCGCACGAAGGTCGGCCTGGCGGACGGAGCGAAGATCGAACCCATCGACCCTGATGGAACCATGTTGGGGGTCGAAGAAACGGGGGATGAGGTTAACAAAGGTGCTCTTCCCGGCCCCGCTGGGACCCACCAGGGCCACCGACTGACCCGCGGGCACCGTCAAGGTCACGTCGGTGAGCACGGGCTCGACGCCGTAGGCGAAGGTCACCCCCGACAAGGCAAGCTCTCCTCGCACGCGCCCCAAGGGAAGTGCCTCCGGCGCGTCGGCGACTTCGACCGGCGCCCGTAAGATCTCTTCCAGCCGGTCGAGGGCGGGGCGCGCCATGCTCAATCGGCTGCTCACGTTACCCAGCTTCTTGATAGGTCCGTAGGCGAAGTAGAATGCGATGATGAGCGAAAGGAGTTCGCTGAGAGAAAAGCCATTGGCGGCCCCCACCCCGATGGCGGCGGCGATACCGAGCGCGGCGGTCATCTCGACCAACGGCGAAAGCGCCTTCTCATAGCGGACCAGTTTGCCCTGGATCCGCAGGCCTTCGCGGCTCGCCGCACCGAAACGGGCGGCTTCGCGTTCCTGCAGGCCATAGGCGCGGATCTCCCGGGCGGATTGGAGATTCTCGACCGCGATGCCATTCAGGTCCGACGCGGACGTGAGCCCTTGGCGGGTGCGTTCTTGAATGCGCCGCGCGACCCCGCGCACGATCAGGACCGCCGAGGGCACGACGAGCAGCGAGGCCAGAAACCAATAGCCATGGTCATGCGAGAGGCACACCCACACGACGTACAGGAAGGCAAAGAGGAGCGTCAGCGGCTGGACGATGAGATCGTTGGACACGTCGACCAACACCAGGCGGACGGCGTTGGCGTCGCTGATCAGCCGGGCGAGCAAGTCGCCGACGGGAATCTTGGCGAAGAAGCCCAGGTGGAGTTGCTGGAGGCGCGCAAAGACGTCCCGCCGGACGGCCTCAATCACGCGTAAGCCGGCCAAGTTGAGCAAGTAGGTGGAAAAGAATTCTCCCAACCCGCGAACCAGCATCACCGCCGGCAGGAACGCGATGGCGAACTCGAGTTCATAACCCTTCGGCAGAGTCAGCAGCGGAGCGCCCCCCAGCCAGCCGGGCCAAGAAAGCAAAGGCTCCGACCGGGCCGCCGCATCGCCGAATACCGCCGGCAGCACCTTGCCCATCAGGAACGGCAGCCCGAAGGCGTTGGCCGCCGCGAACACGATGGCCGCCAACAACGAAAGCACGAGGAGCGAGCGACTGCCCTTAAGGTAGGGGAGATAGGGCTGGTAACGACCGCGGAACACGACGCCAGCGTGGTGTTTCCCGCTCCCGGAGGAAACACCAAAACTGGGCTATTTCTTCTTGGGGAAAGCCACCGAGAAAGCCACCGCGATGGCCAACGTGAAGCCGATGATGGAAAGCGAGACGGACGTAGGGAGGTGGACGTGGCCTTCATTGATCAGGACCGCCGGCACCCACGAAGCGATGGTATCCGGCGGCTGGCCCAGCCCTGCCGCCCAAGGGAGGATCATCTTCAGCCCGATGAACACCAAGATGCAGGCCAGGGCCGGCTTGAGGAACCGGAAATACTGCATGAAGCCGGCCAGCGCGAAGTACATCGAGCGCAGTCCCATGATCGCGAAAATATTGGAGGTAAAGGCGATGAAACGCTTTTCCTCCAGGGGCAGATCCGGGGGCAGGATACCCAGGACGGCCGGAATCGAATCGATGGCGAAAATCAGGTCCGTACCCTCGATGATGAGCAGCACCATGAAGAGCGGAGTAAAGCGGAAGGCTCCGTCTTCGCGCACCCAGAACTTATTGCCGTGCAGGCGGGGCGTGAGCGGAAAGACCTTGCGGGCTAATTTAACGAATAGGTTCTCGTCGAAACCCTTCCCTTCATGCTCATCGCGCGCGAAGGCCAGCTTGACCCCCGTGAACAGCAGGAAAGCCCCGAAGACGGGGAGCAAGATGGTGAAGCGCTCGACCGCGGCCACGCCGACGATGATGAAGCCGGCCCGCATGGCCACGGCGCCGATGATCCCCCAGAAGAGCACGCGGTGCTGCAAGTGGTCGGGGATCTTGAAGTGGGCGAAGACGAGGATGAAGATGAAGATGTTGTCGACCGAAAGGGCCAGTTCGAGCACATAGCCGGCAGCGAACAGCTGAGCGTCGCGGGGCCCGAATTCAGGTCCTCGCCAGGCGGAAAGTAAAAAGCCGAAGGCGACGGCAAGAGCCACCCAGACGACACACCAGCCCACGGCTTCTTTAAAGGAAGGCTTATGGTCAGTCTTGTTAAAGACGCCGAGGTCTAAGGCGAGCATCAGGCCGACGAAGCCCAAGAAACCGCCCCAAGCCCAAGGCGAAACGACAAAAGGGGCTTCGGCGAGGACGGAGGCGAACAAATCCATGGCCTATCAGTTAGCCCCGCCCGTGAGGAGTCAAGCAAGCCCGCCGATGCGGGCTTGCCCGGGGTGGGCGGACTGGCTATAGCAGTAGGGCGTTCCCGTAGTTCAACGGATAGAACATTGGTTTCCTAAACCGAGGATGTGGGTTCGATTCCCGCCGGGGACAGCGCCGGGCCTGCCTGGCGTCAGCGCCCCTTGAGACGATACCCTTGGATCCGGGTGTCGGCCGAGCGACGGTAGATATCGTCGACATCCTTGAGCGACATGAAAGTCCACGCGGCCAGGATGCTCTCTCCGTTCTTGGTCAGGACGATGTCGTCCGCGACCTGCACGCAGGTGTGCAGGCCTTCGCCGTTGTCCAGGAAGCACAGGACGTCGCCGAACCTGTAAGGGGGATCGATGGCCGCGTACGCCGTCAGCAGATGCTGGGAAGCCACGGCGCTGTCCAGGTAGGTATCCTTGGCCTCTTCCTCGAAGAAGTTGAGCGACGTCCAATGGCAATCCGGCAGGCGGCCCTTCAGGCCCATCGCGGCGGTCGGGAAAGTGTAGACGCGCCGACGGGCTAAGGCCGGCAGGAACTGGGTGACGTCGATCGTCTGCGGCGCGCGGCGGCGCGTGATGGCCGCGAGGAAGGGCACGCGCTCGGCGTTCAAACTGCCGGCGCTCCAATAATCGATGAACGTCGCCCGACCCTCCTTCAGCGGGAGCTTGAGTTCGACCAGCAGGCTGCGAACCCGGGTGATCGTCCGGAAGATGGCGGCGACCTCTTCGGAGCTCTTCGCCAGCGTCAGGAGAGCCTGGATGTCGCTGAAGACCACCGCCGCACCCCGGCGCCAGAGCAGCTTGCGCATCAGCTCCTGCTGGGGCTTGGTGATCTCAGTCTCGGCCAGCCAGTCGTCGATATCTCCGCCGTGGATGAAGACGGGATCGCGATGGTATTCGTTGGCAGCGAACTTAGCGAGTTCGACGTAGAGGGCCGAGCGGGCGGTCTCGCCGAGCGCCACGAGGTCTTCGACCTTGGGCAGGACGATGATGTTGTTCCCGCTGACGACTACCTGGGTGGGCCCCATCAGCCGGTCGATGAGCGCAGACGTGACTCCGGCCTTCGTCATGATCGCCCGGACGCCCTTCTCGGTGGTCTGCTCGAAAGTCCAACGGGTCACGGAAGACGGCTTGGAGACGACCGCGAGGATGTTCTCCGGCGGCTCCAGGTAGACGGTGCGGACCTGCAGGTCGCCCCATGGGCCTGTTTTGGACTCCCAGACGGGCTCAGCGGAAAACAGTCCGGTCGAGCCCAAGCAGGCTGCGACCAGAGCAATAGAGAATAACGACCTTAACGGCACGTCTTTTCAACATCAGTAAAAGGCCGAAGTTCCAACTAAATAATATGTGCGGAACGCCTAATGAGGGGGGGGGCGCCCGCGGGTTTCGCATTGTCGAGCGAAGAGTTCGTCCGCAGGGATAGGGAGACTCCCTGCCGTGACCCGACCCAAAGCCAAGAAGCCCGCCCCCGTCCGCCGAAGCGCCAAGCCCGCCGGACGCCGGGCAGCCAAGCCGTCGAAGCGTCAGGCCGACGCCGCCTCCACCTCCACGCCGGAAGCCGCCAAGGCCCAGCCCAACCAGCGCATCGGGGTGCTCATCGACGCGGACAACGTGTCCCACCAGCACCTCCCCACCCTCCGCCGCTTCATCGGCGAGACGGCGATCGCCGCCGCCAAGGCCTACGGGGACTTCCAAGGCCGCCTCAGCGGCTGGCGCGCCGCCGCCCAGGAATGGGTGGAGTTAGAACTCGTCGACCAGCGCAGCTACACGCCTGGCAAGAACGCGGCCGACATGCGCCTCACGATCGACGCGGTGAAGCTGATGGCCGGGCCGACCCCGCCGACGACACTGATCTTCGTCACCAACGACAGCGACTTCACGCCCGTCGTCGAGGACGCCAAGCGCCTCGGCGTCCGCATCATCGTGATGGGCGAACGCACCCACAAGGCCCTCCGCTCCACGGCGCATCATTACCTGAACCTGTCGGAGCTGCGCGCGCGCCTCGACGACGAGCAGACGGCGAAGTCCGACCCGCGCAAGGCGCTCGCGCTACTGGCCCAGGCCGTCCGGGCGCTCGTACCCAAGGCCAACAAGGAAGCCGGCGCCCTGCTCGACCAGTTCGAGAAGATGCTGCCCGACCTCCGCTTCGCCGACGCCCCTCGGCCGCCGCGCGAGCCTGGCCCCCGCCGCGAAGCCCGCGCCGAACGCGCTCCGCGTGAACCTCGGCCCGCCCGCCAACCCCGCCCCCCGCGCGAAGCCCGGCCCACGCCAGACAACTCCGGCCAGGATTACCGAGATCGCCCGAACCTCTCGTCTGCCCAGCAGGCCCTAGGCAAGGCCGAGGCCGACCAGCGACGCGCCCAGTTGCAGCAGCGTCAGGACATCATCGATGCCCTCGTCGACGTCGCCACGGGGCTCGCCCCCGAAGGTGAATGGCTCAAGGTCGAGGTGATCAAGAAGTTCCTCCTGCAGGAACATCCCGGCCTCGAAGCCAACGCGCCGCGCTACGCGAAATTCTACCGTATGCTCGAGGATACCGGGCGCTTCGACGTCCAGCTCCAGGGCTCGACGGTCATGGCACGCCTGAAGGAATAAGCCTTACTTCCCGATCGTCCGGGCGAGGAACGCCAAGGTGACGTCGGTGAGGTCCGGCTGAGCAGAAGCGCTGCTCACTTCGGCGCCGGCGATGAGACCGGTCCGCTGCCAGCTTTTACCTTTCGGATGCAGGTCAAAGGTGTGCGGAGCTCCATCCACGACGATATACTCGTAGGAGGCCTTCGCCGTGCGCAGGGCCTTGGCGAGGGCGTCGGACTGCGCGATATCGACCGTGGTGTCGGCGGTACCGTGCAGGATGAGCACCGCCGGATCCTGCGGATCGCACTGGTTCTCGGGCAGATAGGAGGCCTGCTCCGAGGCCGAAACGCCCGGGACCTGACCCTTGCCGTGCTTGGAGAAATTCACGACGCCATACATGTCGATGACGCCCGAAACCTTGGCGGAATGCTTCGCGGCCGGATCGCCACCCGGGCCGGTCTTGTCGTCGGACAGTCCCACCATGAGCGCGAGGTAGCCGCCGGCGGAACCGCCCGCGACGGCGATGCGGTCGGGATCGAGGCCGAGCGCGTCCGCGTTGGCTCGCATCCACCGCACGGCGTCACGGCAGTCCGCGATGTTCTGCGGCCAAACGCCCGGCTTGTCCTTGGGGCCCAGGACATAGTTGCAACTCACGACGACGTATCCCGCCCGGGCGAGGTCGGCGCTGACGCTCGCCGAGCGATACTCGGCCTTATCGCCACCGGTGAAGCCGCCACCATGGATGAAGAGCACGCCCGGACGCCGCACCTTAAGGTCGCGCCTATACTGGACGTAAAGATCGAGCCGCTCCCGGCGACCCTCCGGCAGGAAAGCCAAGTCGCTCAGCCGGAAGACGGGATTCGGCATCTGTCTGGTGTAGTCCATATTCATGGCTTCGGCATATCTCGCCGGGAAATCAGCCAGTTTGCTGACGCCGGGCTTGCCCAGCTCGTAGATGCGGAGCTTGGAGATATCGGCGGCGAAGGCGGATGCCGCGGCGAGGAGCAGGAAGAGCGGACGCATGCAGGGCGGGGGTGGAAGATTTCCTACCCCCGCCCTTGCAGGCAGTCAACGCGTCAGCCGAACGCTCAGGCTAAGGCGTGGGCGTAACCGTCGACGATCGCCTGCAACGAGGCTTCCACGAGGTTTTCGCTGACACCAACGGTACCCCAGGAGGCCTTGCCGTCGGAAGAACGGATGACCACGCGGGTCTTGGCCGCGGTGCCGTCCGTGCCGCCGAGGATGCGGACCTTGTAGTCCACGAGGCTGACCTTCGCCAGTTTCGGGAAAGACTTCACGAGCGCGGAACGCAGGGCCTGGTCAAGCGCATGGACCGGACCGTCGCCTTCGGCGACCGTCAGGGTCTCCTTGCCGGCGATGCTGAGTCGGACCACGGCTTCGCAGTAGGCCGAACCCTTGGCGCCGCGCGCGGTGACGTGATACGAAGCCACTTCGAAAGGCGCGGCCTTGCTCTTACCGAGGTGACGGCGGAGCAGGAGCGCGAGCGACGCTTCGGCGTCTTCGAAACTCCAGCCGCCATGCTCGAGCTTCTTCAGCTCGTCGAGCGCGGTGGCGGTGGCGGGAGAATCGCGATCGAGGTCGATGCCGAGGGACTTCGCCTTGAGGACGATGTTGCTGCGGCCGGACTGGTCGCTGACGAGGACGGTGCGCTCGTTGCCGACGACGGTCGGGTCGACGTGCTCGTAGGCGGCGGAGAACTTACGGACGGCGTCCACGTGCGTGCCGCCCTTGTGCGCGAAGGCCGCGGTGCCGACCCACGGACGGCGCGGATCGGGGGCGAGGTTGGCGACGCCGTCGACGAAGCGCGACAGGCCGGCGAGGCCCTTCAGCGAGGTCGAGGAGACGCACTTCCAGCCGAACTTCAGCTGGGCGCAGGGGATGACGGCGGTGAGGTCGCAGTTGCCGGTGCGCTCGCCGATGCCGTTGACGGTACCCTGGACGTGCGCGGCGCCAGCTTCGAGCGAGGCGAGGGCGTTGGCGAGGCCGAGACCGGCGTCGTCATGCGTATGGATGCCGACGGGCGTCTTCTTGAGCGCGGCGATGGCGGCACGCGTAGCCGCGGCGACTTCGGCCGGCAGGGAGCCTCCGTTCGTATCGCAAAGCACCACGCGGTCGGCGCCGCCAGCGACGGCTGCGAGCATGGAAGCGATCGCGTAAGCCGGATCGTCCTTCCAACCGTCGATCGCATGCTCGCAATCGTAGACGACCTCGCGGCGATGGGACTTCAGGAAAGCGATCGTGTCGCGGATCATCTCGAGGTTCTCCTCGGGCGAGCAGCGGAGCACTTCGCGGACGTGCAGGGCGGAGGTCTTGCCGTAGATCGTGACGACCGGGGTGTCGACTTCGAGCAGACCGCGGACCTGGGCGTCTTCGGAGGCGCGCACGCCCTTGCGGCGGGTCGAACCGAAGGCCGCCAGCTTGGCGTGCTTGAACTTGATCTTCTTCGCGCGGGCGAAGAACTCGACGTCGCGGGGGTTGGAGCCCGGCCAGCCTCCCTCGATGTAGGTCATGCCGAAGCGTTCGAGCTCGGCGGCGATGCGCAGCTTGTCATCAACGGAGAAATGAATGCCCTGCCCCTGCGAGCCGTCGCGGAGGGTGGTGTCATAGATTTCGATGGAGCGCGCCATGGTGGTGTGGGTGGGAAAGAGGTGTAAAGGGAGGGGGCCGTTCCGGGTGCCGCGGAACGGGGAGTCGCCCGTCGGGCGTTCCGTTCAGCGGGCTCAGCGCCCGATGAGGGTAATCATCGCCGGAATGATGGCACGATCGTCCGCGGAGCGGAGGAAGGTCGAAGACTGGGCCAGGGATTCCATGACGAAGACCCGACTTCAACGGACGGGGGACGGAGAGTCAAAGGCAAAGGAGGCCGGCCAAGGTCCGGGCTCGCCAAAAGGCCTCTAAACACCCAATAATGGGCCCATGCGCCACCTCGCCGCCATGCTCCTGCTCGCGGTCGGCGCCGTTCCCGCCCTCGCCCAGTGGCAGGTGTTCGCGGAGAAACTCCCGAAGCCTGGCACCTGGGCGACCTATCGCATGGAGACGACCAAGGCGGGCAAGCCGACCACGTCCGCCACGGTGCGCTTCTCCGTCCAGCCGGGCCGGGAGGTCGACGGCCAGCCGCACGTCTGGTTCACGGTCGAGCCGGTGATGTGGCTGGGCTCCCGCGAAC
>JAUMEU010000039.1:0-15854 GCA_032120295.1 Opitutales bacterium
CGCCATGCGAAGCAGCTCGAGATGGGTCTGGTCGACCCGAAATGGCCCCTCGCTCCCCGGCCCGAGGAAGTCGCCGCCTGGGATTCGCTTTCGCCCGAGGACCAGGACCGCTTCGACCACATGATGGCGACCTACGCGGCGATGCTCGATTGCGTGGACCAGAGCGTGGGTCGCATGGTCGCCGGCCTCAAGGAGCGCGGCATGCTCGACGATACGCTGATCCTCTTCCTCAGTGACAACGGCGGTAACGCCGAGGGCGGCCCCCGCGGCATCACGCAGGGCGACGAGATCGGCTCGGCGAACTCCCATGTGTTCCTCGGGATGAGCTGGGCGACGCTCAACAATACGCCGTTCCGACGTTACAAGCACTTCACCCACGAGGGTGGCATCAGCTCCCCGCTCGTCGCCCACTGGCCCAAGGGCATCCCCGCCGAGCGCCACGGCAAGCTGGAGCCACAGCCGGCCCACCTGATCGACGTGATGGCGACGGCGGTCGACCTCTCCGGCGCGACCTACCCCGCGACTTTCGCCGGCCACCGGATCCTGCCGATGGAAGGCCTCAGCCTGCGCCCGGCCTTCGCCGGCGAGCCGCTCCACCGCGTGAAGCCGATCTTCTGGGAACACGAAGGCAACCGCGCCGTCCGCAGCGGACCCTGGAAAGCGGTCATGAAGCTCAAGGGCGAATGGGAGCTCTACCACATCGAGCAAGACCGCACCGAGCAGCATGACCTGATCGGCGTCAACAAGGCCGTCGCCGGGCTGCTGATCCAGCAGTGGAACGACTGGGCGGCCGCGAGTTTCGTCGACCATTGGAC
This sequence comes from Opitutales bacterium, assembly GCA_032120295.1. Classification (GTDB taxonomy): domain Bacteria; phylum Verrucomicrobiota; class Verrucomicrobiia; order Opitutales; family UBA953; genus UBA953. The sequence goes on from JAUMEU010000039.1 coordinate 816, forward strand.
CGGCCCCGCCCGCAATAACTGGGGCGAGGAACCGCGTCCGGGTAAGAAGGCGAAGAAGTAGGCTTACTTCACCGCAGGCAGCTCGACCACGTGCGCGTAAAAGGCGATCTGGTCGTATTCTTTCTTATGGTTGCCGAAGCCCTGACGTAAGGTCGTCCGCAGGGCGTTCGTCCCGCCGGCCTGCATGACGTCCGGGCCTTCCGAAGCCAAGGCCTCAGGGCCCTTTGTGCCAGGACGGACCACCGCGATATGTCCGGGCCGGGTCGCGTCCGGATTCTTAAGCGAGGCCAGTACGAGCCGACCGTCGTTGGCCGCGGCTTGCGCCGCTGCCCCGTCTTTCAAAGCCACCCAGCCGGCCTTCTTGCCGGCATCGGACGCCAGCCAATCGAACTGCGCGTTGGCCAGTCCGACGACGCCATGCTCAGGCGGACGGAGCAACGGGATCGCCAGGCGATCGGCGACGGCGGCCACGAACTGGCTGCAATGGGTATGCTTCTTGGCGTCCTTGATCGGCTGGCCGGTGGGGAGTCCGGTCTTCCAATCGACGATCGCTCCCGGCAACCAAAGTTTGTCGACCTCCATGGCTTCGAGCCGTTTCCAGAGTTCCTCGGTCGGTCCGCGGCTCCGGGCGGCCCAACGCATGGCTTTCTCGACCAGCGGTTCGAGCCCGGCGGTCTGCTCCGGGTGCGGACTCGAGGTGAACACCCGCCCGAGTCCGTAAGTAGCCCGCACCATGGCCGGCGCGTTCACCATGACGCCTACCGGCGTGTCGTTCTCCGCAAGCTCGGTACGGAAGGCGATGAGGGTCTCGAAACCAGGCAGGTCCTTGCGGACGTCGGCCTTGATGATGGGGCCGTTGGAGTAGCGGATGCCGCGGTCGGAAAGTTTCTCGCCGAAGGCCTCGCCCTCGATCCTGACCTCACCCTGTCCTCGTCGCCACTTGGAGGAGACGGTCTTGGCGTTCAGGACGCCCAAGCCCCACTCGAAACCACTGCAGGCGAGGTAAGCCCCGGCGCAGATACCGACATACCCTCCGCCGTGGCGCACGAAGTCCCGGACCTCCTCGCGACCTTTCTCGCCGAGTCCGGACGCCTCCGCGCTGCCGCTGCCGCCCGTGAACAGGACGAGGTCGTAGCCCCGGAGTCCGCCTGCGGCGATATCCGCGCCTTTGAGCCGGGTGAGCTTGATGTCCGCGGTCCGGCCCGCGATGTCGGTCACGCACGGGATGCCTTTGCCGGTCGCGCCCTTGTCGTCGTAGACGGCGACCCTGATGACCGGGCCCTCCGCGGCGGCGAGGCAGAGGGTGAGCAACAGGAGAGCGAGGGCGGCGCGCATGGGGATCATCGCAAAGGATGGCCGCGATCGGCGAGCGGCAGCGCGACCTTCTTGCCGCCCGCGGCGAACGAAGCGAAGACGGCCAAGGTCAGTTCGACGGTCTCACGGCCTGCCGCCGGACCGCACGAAGTCTCACGCTTCTCCGCGATGGCGGCGAGCAGGTCACGCACGGCGCCATGATGGCCGCCGTTGATCTGCCTGATGTCCTTGAGGAGTTCGGGCTTGCCGATGCCGGCGGTGGTGATCGGCGTCCTCAGGCCGTCACGCTCCAAGATGGCCAGGGGCTCTTCGTCGATCTGCAGCGAGATGATCCCCTTGGTGCCGATCAAACGGGCCCCGAAAGAGGCTCCCTTGGCCGGAGTGCCTTTCTTGGAGTCAAAATACAACGGGATGCCGCTCTGGGTCTCATAACGCGCATGGATCTCGTCTCCCACGATAAGGCCCACGCCTTCGTCGCCGGGACGGACATCCGCCTTGGTCGCCGGTCTTCCCTCGACGAGGATGGCCGCTTCGCAGGAGACCGCCGGACCGGTGAACAAGGTCGCGAGATTGAAGCCGTGTCCGCCCAAGACCCAGAGGTCGAGCCCGCCTCCCCGATGGTCCTGCTTGCCACGGACGCGTACTTCCTTGAGCTCGCCGATCTCGCCGGAAGCGACCGCCTGCTTCACCACGTCCAAGACGGGGTGATAGCGGTTCCGATGGGCGATGGCGAGGCGCACGCCCTTTTCGGCGCAGAGCCTGACGATTTCATCCGCTTCGGCCAAGGTACGGACGAACGGCTTCTCGACATAGATGCCCTTCACGCCCGCTTCGATCGCGGCGACGATCATGTCCCGATGCTCATGGATATGCCGCGGGCAGATCGCCGCGATGTCGGGCTTCGACTCCGCCAACATGACCTCATAGTCGGCATAGGCCTTCACGCCGCCGAGCCGTTTCGCCGCGTCGGCCAGACCCTTGGGGTCGGCGTCCGCGACGGCGATGATCCTGGTCTGCGGGATCCTCAGCCAGACGGTGTCCTCCCCGTGGCCGTAGTTGCCTTGGCCGGTATGACCGATGACCCCGACGGTCAGCGGACGCTCCGCCGTCTGGGCCGCCGAGGCGGCGAGAGAAAGGACCATAGCGACAAGGAAGACGCGACGTTTCATGGGGTGCTTCTTTGCTGTCGTTTATCAATAATCTAGCAATCCGATAAGGCGGGTGTTGTCCTAAGCCTACCCCGATGCGCTTCTCAGCCCTAGCCTCCTGCCTGCTCACGGCCGTCTCGGCCTGGGCCGTCAACGTCGCCGACTATCCCGACCTGCAGGCCGCCCTCGACGCCCACCCAGGCAAGGTGCTGACCCTGCCCGCCGGCGACTACCCGATCTCACGCAAGCTGGTGTTGCGTGGCGACGGCTCCGGTCTCGTCGGCCCGGGGCGCATCATCCAGAGCGACCCCGACGAACCGATCGTCGAGATCGAGGGGTTGAAGGACGTGCTCCTGCGCGACGTGACGCTCACGCGCGCCCCCGGCAAGACGGTCACGCGGAAGTCCGGCCTGCTGGCCATCCGCTGCGCCTACCTGCGCGTCGACCAGGTCCGCATCCTCGACAACCAATCGGCCACCGGCGCGCTGGCCCTTCGCGAATGCCGCGTCGCCCGCCTCACGGGCTGCCTGGTCCGTAACTACATGCGGGTCTCCGTCGATGACCGCACCCGCAGTCCGGAATGGGGCTACGCTTTCAACTGCACCGACGGCACAGGCATCCAGGTCACCGCCAGCCAAGGGACGCTCATCGAAGGCAACACGGTCATCGAGGAAGTCTTCCGGCCGACGAAGGAGATGAAGGAGAAGCATCAGCTCGGAGCCTGGACGAAGAAGAATCCGACGAAGGGCACCTTCCTCAGCCAAGCGACCTGGGATGCGGGCCATACCGATAACTGGCAGCAAGGGTCCGGCATCATCGTGACCTCCCCCGAGGCCAGCGACCTGACCCGGATCCTCGGCAACCACATCGAGAACGCCGCCCAAGGCATCGACCTGCATGCCGACCACGTGATCGTCGCCCATAACGTCATCACGAACAGTTTCATGGGGATGAAGGCGATGCACGGCTCCCGCAATGTGATCATCACGGGCAACCAGTTCGTGAAGAACTCGCTCTGGGCCATCGGGCTCATGCCCGGCGCCGCCGCCCACCCGGGCCAGCCGGACAAGCCCGAGACGGCCAACGCCGACGGCGGCTCGGTGATCTCGGCCAACATCATCTCCGATTTCGGCCACGGCGACGCCCATTGGATCTGGGGCGACCAGCGCGCCCCCTTCAAGTTCGACACGGGTCAGCAGGACGACGACCCGCCCCTCGCCGATGTGGTCATCCAGGGTAACCTGCTCCACTGCCTCGGCACCCCCCGCTACCAATATGCGGTCGTCGTCGCAGGTCAGCCAGGCGGCCCCAAGACGCCCCGCGGACTCCGTTTCAGCGGCAATAGCCTGGCTCCTGGCACCGGCGGCGTATCGAACCGCCCGCTAGGCGAATAGGCTCAGCGTTGAACCGTGGACCGCGGATTCCGCAGGAAGTAGAATCGGCCGTCCTCGGCGCCTCCCAGGAAGTCTGGAATGCCGTCCCCGTCGAAGTCGACGGTGGTCGGGCTGACGTCATGGCCTTCGATGTTCTGCTTCACGAGGGGGCCTTCGTCCTTGAACAACCACAGGCCATCTTTCGTCCCGACCTGACGCAGCAGGTTGGCGCTGGAAGAGTTGAGCAGGAAGTCCGTCTGTCCGTCGCCATCCCAATCGGTGACGCAGAGCTTACGGCGTCCGCTGCGTCCGGCGACCCCCTTGGTCAGCTGCAAGGGCCGCCCCTGCTCGTCGCAGAAAGCCCGGCGGGGCGATTTGACGACGAGCCTGCCGTCGACCTTGGCCCGCTCGAAGAAAGCCAAGTAGCCCTCCTGGTCCAGCATGACGAGGTCCGTCAGGCCGTCCTTGTTCCAATCGACCGCGACCGGAGTGGTCCGCCATTGGGTCAGCAAGGCCTTGCCCTGTGGCTTCATCCAACCCCAGGCCAGCGCCGGCTGGGCGCCCTCCCACTCGACCTCGACCGGCTGCGCCGCGGCGAGCTTCGGTGACTGACGCGTCCCGACGTTCCGATACCAGACGACCTTGCCGAGGATGGAATTGACGAGGAGGTCCGGCAGGCCGTCGCCATCCCAGTCGGCCACGGTCTGCGTGGTATAACCCCACTTGGCCTCCGCCGGCCCCTGGATGCTGCCATTGCGTCCCGCCATGATGCGCAGGGTCTTCCCGTCCGCCTGCAGGAGCTTAGGCGCGGCGAACTTGGGCGACGCCACGCCCATGCCGCTGAGGTTCTCGAAGAAGCCGACATACCCCGCGGTGTTGCCGGAAATGATGTCAATGTCGCCGTCGCCGTCCCAGTCGGAGCCGACCGGCGTCGCGAGGGCGCCGAACTTGATCTCGTCCGCCTGCTGCCTGAAATACTTCGGCGGCAGGAACAGGGGCGCATGGTCGTCGGTGAACTTGCCGGTGTTCTCGAGGAAGGCCACGCGTCCGTCTTCGTCGCCGACGATCAGGTCGAGCTTGCCGTCCTTGTTCCAATCGAAGGCGACCGGCGTGATCATCTCGAGGTCCATGGTCAGCGGACGCGGGGCGCCGGGCTGCTGCTTGGCCTCGAGCGTGGCTTTCCACGCCGCCGGACGTGCGCCGGTGGTCACGCTCGCAGGCAAGGTCAGGCGTCGCCCGGCGGCGTACTTCGGCTCAGCCCGCGTGCCGAGATTCTCGAAATAAGTGAAGCCATCCAGGAACTCGCCGCAGAGGAGATCCAGATCCCCGTCGCCGTCGAAGTCCGCGAAATTCGGCGAGGGCCAGCCGAAGACTTCGAGGTCCTTGCCGGCTGACTGCACGCGGACTGCGTCGAGATACTTAGGCTTATCATCAGCACCTATGTTACGCAGGACGTAGACGAAACCACGCAAGGGCCCTCTGATCCATTCGCCTTTCTCGTCGTAGGCATTGTCCCAGCCATAGTCGGTCCAATCACCGACCCCGACGATCACGTCGGTCTTCCCGTCGCCGTCATAGTCGGCGACTTTCCACATGTTCGCCCGCACCTTGTTGGGATGGACGTTCGTCGGCAGGGGGAGCTTCTTGCCGGACTCGAGCCCGGTCTTCGCGAAATCCGGATACTCGACCGCCGGCGACAGGACCCGTGGCTTGCCATCGGCGCCCCAGCTGAGCTCGACGTTCTGCATGCCTTTGCTGATGCGGACGCCCGGCTTGAAGACGGGCAAAGGACGCTTCGCCGTGTCGGCGTCGGCGCGGAAGACATAGACGCCGTTCGAAGGCTTGTCGGGACAATTGACGACGAGCTCGAACTTGCCGTCACCGTCGACGTCCATGGGCAAAGGCCAGGCCCAGAGGCCGACGCCGAGATCCACGACGAGTCCCGGGTGATTATACTTCAGCCGCTCGAGGCCGGCCTGCCCCGATGCGTCTGCGGCCGCCTTCGGCCACGCTGACCCTTCCATCGGCCGGGCGACGAGCTTGGTCGGATCGATGACCACGTGCTTCGCGAGCTTGCGCTTCCAAGTGTAGGTGACGTGCACGAGGCCGTCCGAGGCCTGGATGATGGCCGGATAACTGAACTCACCCTTAGGCTCATCCTCGAAAACCAACGCGGCCTCCCAGGTGACGCCGTCCTTGCTCACCGCGAGGTTCAACGGGCTGCGCCCCTTGGCGGCGTGATTATAGATCAGGAGATGACGTCCGTCCTTGAGCGTGACGGCATCGGTCCCGGAGTTCGGATTGGGCAGATCGGTCAGTTCGACCTTCGACCACGTGGAGCCTTGGTCCTGGGAAAGGGTGCTGAAGACCTTGGCATTGCGGGTGCGGCCGACCGACATGAGTCCGCCGTCTTTCAGGAAAAGGATACTAGGTTGGATCGACGCGGGAGCACCCTGCCCTTGTTCGACCGCGATCTTGTCCCACGTGACTCCGTTGTCGCGGCTGCGCTCGAAATGGATCTGCCACGTCGGCCCGACCTTCAATCCCTCGGCGCTGCTTCCGGACAAGATCGTGCCATCCTTCAGCTGGACGGGCTTATTCTTGATGGGGCCGAGGATGCCTTCGGGCAGCCGGCGCGGTTCTCCCCAGGTCTTGCCATTGTCTTCGCTCAACCGCAGCAGGCCCCACCACCCGACCGGGTTCGGGCCGACTTTGTAATAAAGCTGCAGCGGGCCTTCCTTGGGCTGGAATAGCACCGGGTTCCAACAGGGCAATCGCTTGCCGTCCGGCTGCGTGCCTTCGGCGACCTTGACCGGCGCCGACCACTTGCCGTCGACGAACCGAGCAGTCCAGATCGAGACGTCCGGCTTGCCCTCGGCTTCTCCGGCGAACCAAGCCGACACCAGCGTCCCGTCCTTCGCCTCGACGATCGTCGTCGCATGGCAGCTCGGTACGGGATTGGTCTCGAAGATGAACTCCGAACGGACCAAGCCGGGCTCGGCCGCGATCAGGCCGGCGGTCGCGAGCAAGAGGCAGAACAGGCTACGCATGATCACTTCTTCTTAGGCTGCTTCTTGCCGTTGCCGGCCTGCCAGACGGGCTGCCAATCGGCGGAATCGGTGCGCGCGGTGCTCAGATGTTCGCCGAGCCGCTTGGCGACCTCGGGATGCTCGGCCGCGACGTCCTTCTGCTCGGCGACGTCGTTCTTCAAGTCATGCAGCCGGACGGTTCGATCGGGACCACCGCTGCGGATACCCTTCCAGCGACCCTCCAGCAAGGCGGCCTGGCGGAACCCGCCCTCGTGGAATTCCCAATAAAGGAATTCGTGCGCAGGCTGGTTTCCTTCTTCGGTCAACGTCGGGACGAAACTGACCGAGTCCAGGCCGACGGGTGCCGGCCGGCCGGCAAGCTGCGCAGCCGAGGCGAAGAAGTCGCCGGCATAGGCGACATGGCCGGACTCGCGACCAGGCCTGATTCTTCCCGGCCACCAGGCGATGAAGGGGATGCGGATGCCGCCATCGGTCAGGTCGCGCTTGTAGCCGGTCAGCGGACCGTTCGGATCAAAGCGTTCGGGATCCTGCCCCGCCTCGCGATGCGGGCCATTGTCGCTGCTGAAGACCACCAGGGTGTCCTTGTCGATGCCAAGTTCACGAAGCTTTCTCAGCATCCGGCCGACGTAGCTGTCCATCAGGGTGACCAGCGCGGCCTGTCCTTTGTCCGGATCGGGCCACGAGGCCTCGGCATACGGACCGAAGTCCGGGGCATCAGCCCCATCCTGAAGCACGGCGGTGCGTTCGTTGTTCGCATGGGGAATGACCATCGACCAATAGAGGAAGAACGGCCGGTCGCGATTGCGCTCCACGAACCGGAGGCTCTCCTCGGCGAACAGATCGTCCGCGAACTTCTCCTTCTTGGTCGCATAGCCGCCGCCATGGTCTCCCACCGGGGTCACGACGTTGGGCAGAGGCTCGCGCGTCTCGTTCCGCCAGAGATAGTCGGGAAAGTGGTTGTGGGCGTGGTGCTGGTTGAGGAAGCCGTAGAATTCGTCGAAGCCCTGCTTACGCGGCAGTCCGGCCTCGGCGACTCCGACGTCTCCGAGGCCCCACTTGCCGATCAGCGCGGTGCGGTAGCCGGCTGACTGCAGGAACTTGGCTACGGTCAGGTCTTCGCTGCGCAGCGACTGGGCGGCAGGATTCTTGATGCCGGAATTGCCCCGTACGCGGGTGTGGCCCTGATGCAGCCCGGTCATCAGGACGCTGCGGGAAGGCGCGCAGACGGTCGCGCCGGCGTAGAATTGGGTGAAGCGCACGCCCTCGCGGGCCATGCGGTCTAGTTCAGGGGTACGGATGAGCTTCTGTCCGTAGACGCCGAGGTCGCCGTAGCCGAGGTCGTCGGCCAGGATATAGATGATGTTGGGCTGGCGATCGGCGGCGCTGGCCGCGAGGGCGCAGAGCAATAGCAGGAGACGACTCATGGGGGTGGCTCACCATCTCCCCAATCAGTCCGGAAAACAAGCCCGCTTAGGGGCGGCCATCGCTGAGCCGGGAGACGATGACCTCCCGGGTCTTCCGCTGGATGGAGTAAAGCTCCTGCGGCCGCCCCGGATCCCAGGCGAACGCCTGGCCGCGCGAGACGAAACCCACCGTCCCCAGCCACCGTGCGGTCCCTCCGCCCGGGGGCAGCTCGAGGACGTAAAGTTCACGGGCGTCATGCCCGCTGACCCAGACGCGGCCGTCGAGCGCGTAGCCCCCGCCGGAACTGCTGAAGGCGCCGAAACGTGCCAGCAGCTCCGAGGGGAAGGACCAACTGGCGAGGGCGTTCCAACGACCATCGAACCTGACGAGTCGGCTCTGCGCCGGGTCGCCGTTGAGGCGGTAGTGCGCGAAGCAGGCGAGCCAACCTTCGCCCGAAGGCACCAACCAGGTCAACGAACCGGGCGGCTGCTCGAAGATCTTGCGTCCGGCCGGACGCAACGTGTCGGTGTCGAAATACTCCAAGGTACTCTCATCCGGCTTGGCCGGAAAGTTGGAGTGCGCCACCAACAGTTGTCCGCCGACGACGACCCCGGAATTCAGATGCTTCACCGGCGAACCGGCCGGCGCCCGCCATTCGGCGACCTTGCGACCCGTGGTCTTCTCATATTTGCCGATGGCCCGGTCATCGATGGCGTAGAAGTGCTCCGCGTCGACCGCGACGCCCTGGTTCGCTTCCGCCGCCTTCCAGGTCCGCGCCGGCTCCAGCCGACCTAACTCCGGGCGTGAGACGCAGCCGGCCAGACACCAACCTGACAGTAGCAGCACGCTGAATCGCATCGGGCAAGACTGCGGACCCATTGAAGCGATTTCAATCATTTCAACGCGCAGATGAGCGGATTCGGACAAGTCTTAAGGGTTTATCCTTTTCGCCGTACGGTCATGTTATCCGGAGCCCCATGCGTTTCCTACGAAGCTTCGCGATCATCACTCTGTCCGTGCTCGGCGCGATGCTCGGCTCCGCCGACGGCATCAAGTCCAGAACGACCTATGAGAAGGCCTACGGCGGATCGAAAGGCGCTCCGAAAGTCGACGCGGCCAAGGAGCTGCCGCACTACCCCGCCGTCGAAGCCAAGGACGCCCTCACGACTTGGAAAGTGAAACCGGGCTTCAAGCTCCAACTCGCGGCGCACGAGCCGCAGGTACGCGATCCGATCGCGGTCTGCTTCGACGAACGCGGACGGATGTTCGTCTGCGAGATGATCGACTATTCGGAGCGACGTGACGAGATTCCGCACCTCGGCCGCGTCTCGGTCCTCGAAGACAAGGACGGCGACGGTTACTACGAGACGAGCCGCGTCTTCGCCGACAACCTTCCCTGGCCCACGGGACTCCTCTGGGCCAACGGCGGTCTTTACGTCCTGGCGACGCCTGATCTCTGGCGCTTCGAGGACCGGACCGGCAAAGGCGTGGCCGACCATCGCGAGAAGGTCTTCACGGGCTTCGGCACGGGACTGAAGATCATCAACGTCCAAGGGATGGCCAACAGCCTGCAGTGGGGACCCGACCAACGCGTCCACCTGCTCGCCGGCGGCGGCAACCGCGGCAAGGTGTCCTGCCTGCTCCGCCCGGAGCTTCCCGCGCTCGAACTCGGCGGCAATGATTTCTGGTTCGACCCGTTGACCCATGCGTTCGGACTCGAAGCCGGCGGCGCCCAGTATGGGATGAGCTTCGATGATTTCGGCCGGAAGTTCGGCTGCTCCAACTCCGACCACCTGCAATATTGGGTCCACGACCGCGCCGGGCCTTCGCCGAACCCCCACCTTCCGTTGCCCGCGCCTCGTCAGAGCATCGCCAAGGACGGACCCGCGGCCGAGGTCTTCCGGCTCAGCCCCGACGAGCCCTGGCGCATCGTGCGCACCCGCTGGCGGATCTCCGGAGCCGTCCCTGGCGCCGTCGAAGGCGGCGGCCGGGTGAGCGGCTACTTCACCGGCGCTTCGGGCACGACGATCTACCGCGGCGACGCCTATGGCCCCGCCTTCAGGAACAACAGCTTCACGGGCGACGCGGGCGGTCAGCTCATCCATCGCAAGGTGATCACCCCCGCCGCCGACGGCGTCAGCCTCTCCGGCGAACGTCCCTCCGACGAACATGGTTTCGAATTCGCCGCCAGCCGCGACACCTGGGTCCGCGTCGTCAATTTCGCCAACGCCCCCGATGGTTGCCTGCACGTCTGCGATATGTATCGCGAGGTGATCGAGCATCCGTGGGCCATCCCCGACGAGATCAAGCAGCACCTCGACCTCAACAACGGCAATGACCGCGGGCGCATCTACCGCCTGGTCCCTGACGACAAGGACTGGGTCCGCCGTCCTTCGGTCGACCTTGCCAAGGCGACCACTTCCCGGCTCGTCGAGACGCTCTCCCACCCCAACGGTTGGCATCGCGACACGGCCTCGCGCCTGCTCTACGAACGCCGCGACGCCGGCGCCCAGCCGCTGCTCTCCAGCCTGCTCCAGACCGGCCCGAACCCGCTCGCCCGACTGCATGCCCTGAACCTTCTGGCGGCGACGCAGCAGCTTCCGGAACCGCTCATGGTCAGCGCCCTCGGCGACGCCGACGCTGCCGTCCGCGAACGCGCGGTCTTCCTGGCCGGCGACTATTACCGCGCCCAGCCCCTGAGCCGTGGAGCGGTCGCGGCGCTCATGCGTCTTGCCGCCTCGGACGACGCCCGTCTCCGCTTCCAGACGGCGCTCACGCTCGCGCGGGTGACGCCGGCCGACGACGCGACCGATCTTTCGGCCGCCTTGGTGACGCTGGCCCGTCGCGACCACGCGCACGAGTGGATCGCCCCGGCGATCCTCAGCGCCCACCCCACGGTGCTGGCGCGCCGCCTGCTGCCGGGATTGGCCGATGAAGGCTTCGCCGGAAAGGCCGAGACGTTCCTTTCGCAGCTCATCCTGGTGCGCGCGATCTCCCAACCCGAGCAGGACCGGCCCGACCAACTCGAGCTGGTGCTCCGTCTCGGCGCCCGTCCGGCCCACCTGGGCGCGCTCGCGAAGGGACTCGCCCGCGCCGGGACCTCCCTGGAGAAAGCCGACGCGTCCGGGAAGCTGGCACGCTTGTTCGCCGAGGCCGCGACCATCGTCGACGATCCGACGCAACCGTCCTCACGCCGCATCGACGGTCTCGCGCTGCTGGCCGCCGCTCCCCTCAAGCTCAGCCGTCCCGTCCTCACGCGCTGCCTCTCCGCCGACCTTCCGGCCGAACTCCAGGCGGCCGCGCTGATTCAATGGGGCGCCACGAGCGACCCGGGCTTCAGCCTCACGGTCGTCGACCGATGGAAGGACCTCGACGCCTCGGTCCGAGGAAAGGCGATGACCCAGCTCCTCCAACGCCCCGACCGCGTGAAGCCGCTCCTGGACGCCGTCGCGGCCAAGCAGCTGCCCGCCTCGGCCTTCGACGCCGGCCAGGTGCAATCCTTGCTCAAACACAAGGACGCCCAAGTCGCCGCCCTGGCGCGCACGGCGCTCGCGGAGGTCATCCCGCCTTCCCGCGAGGTCGTCACGGCGAAATTCGCCGCCAGCGTGGATCTCGCCGGCGACGCCACCCGCGGTCTCGCGGTCTATCAGCGCGCGTGCGTGATCTGCCACCAGGCCGCCGGCCAAGGCATGGAAGTCGGGCCTGACCTGCTCACGGTGAAGAACAAGGGCCGCCCCGCCCTGCTCACGGCCATCCTCGAACCGAACAAGGAGATCGCCGCCCAATACATGTCCTTCCTGGTACAGACGCGCGCCGGCGAATCCTACCTCGGCGTGATCGCGGAAGACACCGCCACGCAGCTGACGCTCAGGATGCCCGGCGGCGTCTCGAAGACGATCCTCCGCGCCGAAGTGACCGGAAGCTCTTCCGACGGACGCAGCCTGATGCCGGAAGGACTCGAAGGCGGTCTCACGACCCAGGACATGGCCGATCTTCTCACCTTCATCGAAACCCTGAAATAAGATGCGCTCCCTGCTCGCCTGCCTGCTCTCCCTGCCGCTCTTGGCCGACGCACCGCCCGAGGGCTTCCGCGCCCTGTTCAACGGCCAGGATCTCTCCGGCTGGCACGGCCACAATCCTCACCAAGGCCTCAAGCTGACCGGAGAGAAGAAAGCGGCCGACCTCGCCAAGCAGCGCGCGGATTTTCCGTCGCACTGGCGCGTGGACAATGGCGAACTGGTCAACGCCGGCACGGGCCCCTACGCGACGACCGACGCGGAATTCGGCGACATCGAGCTCCGCCTCGAATATAAGACGGTCGCCAAGGCCGATTCGGGCATCTACCTCCGCGGCACCCCGCAGGTGCAGATCTGGGACCTCAACCAGGTCTTCGACACCAAGATGCCTGATCGTAAACCGCATCTCGGTTCGGGTGGGCTTTTCAACAACACGCCCGGCGCCCCCGGTCGCGACCCCCTCGTGGCCGCCGACAAGCCCTTCGGCGAGTGGAACGCCTTCCGCATCATCCAGCAGGGCGACGTCACCACGGTCTGGCTCAACGGCCGCTTGGTCGTCGACCACGCGAAGATGGAAAACTACTGGGACCGCGCCAGACCGCTCCCCTCCAAAGGTCCGATCATGCTCCAGACCCACGGCGGCGAGATCCGCTGGCGTAACCTCTTCGTCAAACCGCTCTGACATGTCCGCCTTCCAGACTGCGCTTTACCTGCTCGCCGCGACCAGCCTGGCGGACGCCCCGCCCGAGGGGTTCCGTGCCCTCTTCAACGAAAGAGACCTCTCCGGCTGGCACGGCGAAAATCCGCACCCGCTTCTCCCGCCGACGGTCGAAAAGAAAACGGCCGAGCTCGCCCGGCAACGAGCGGACTTTCCCCGGCACTGGAGCGTGAAGGAAGGCGAGCTGGTCAACTCAGGCAAGGGTCCCTACGCGACGACGGACGAGGCCTTCGGCGACTTCGAGCTCCGCCTCGAATATAAGACGATCGCTTCGCCCGAATGCGGGATCTGCCTCCGCGGCACGCCCCAGATCCAAATCTACGATAAAGACCAACGCTTGGACCCGAAGCATCCCTCCCGAAACCTCGCCGGGCTGAAGCTTTGGACTGATTTTCCTACCCTCCGGCCCCCTGGTGAATGGAATTCCCTCCGCGTCGTCCAGCAGGGCGACCTTACCACGGTCTGGCTCAACGGTGATAGGGTCTTCGACAAAGCCAAGCAGCGGTGGCCGGCGAAGGGGCCGATCATGCTCACGACCCAGGGCGGCGAGATCCGCTGGCGTAACCTCTTCGTCAAGCCGCTCTGACATGTCCGCCCTCAAGACTGCGCTTTGCTTGCTCGCCGCGACCTGCCTGGCCGACGAAGGTCTGCGCCGTGGGCTGACCTTCCACGCCCCCTTCGACGCCGGCTTCGACGCCGCGTCCTCCGCCGACGACCCGGCCTGTCGGGTCCGCGCCGGCGGGAAGATGGTGTCGCCGAAACCCGGACCGGAGATGAGGCTCGCGGCCGATGGCAAGTTCGGCGGCTGCCTCGTCTTTCCCAAGAAGGGTGCGGTCCGCCCCGAATTCGCCGCCTCCCGATCCCTCGCCTACGGCACGACCGATTGGTCGGCCACGGTCTCGGTCTGGCTGCGACTCGACCCCGACAAGGACCTCGAACCCGGCTACTGCGATCCGGTCCAGATCGTCGGTGACGACGTGAAGAAGGGTTTCATCTTCCTGGAGTGGTCCAAAGACCATACGCCGCGCCATTTCCGCTTCGCGGTCCGGCCGATCTACCACCTCTGGAATCCCGACGCGGTCGGCTGGGAACAGATTCCCGACGAGCGCCGCCCGATGGTGAAGATGGAACAGGCCCCGTTCCGCCGCGACCGCTGGACGCACGTGACCTTCGTCCTCGATCATATCAACGAACACGCCGCGCCCCCACGCGCCCGCCTGCATGTCGACGGGAAACCGGTCGGCGTCATCCAAGGCCATGACCTGACCTTCGGCTGGGACCCCGCCGCGATCCGCTTGGTCCTCGGCGCCGCGTACGTCGGCTCGATGGATGACCTCGCGGTCTGGAACCGCGCCCTTTCCCCCGAGGAGATTGCCCGCCTGCACGCCTTGCCCGGAGGCGTCACTTCTTTACGCCGATGACCCCCGCCCGTCTTCTCACCACCCTGTTGTCCTTCGCCGCCGCCGGCTTCGCCGAACCGGTCAAGGTCGCGACCTTCGACGTCGACGCCACCCCGCCGCTGGGTTCGGCGATGGCTTACGACCCCGTCAAACGACTCGACGACCTGACGCTCCGCTGCCGCGGCGTGGTGATCACGGGCTCCGGCGATCCGATCGTGCTCTGCGCCGTCGATTGGATCGGCATCGCCAACGAAGGGCACGACGCCTTCCGCGTCGCCCTCGCCCAAGCCGCCGGGACGACGCCCGCCCGCGTCGCGGTCCATGCTTTGCATCAGCACGACGCCCCGGGCTGCGATTTCACGGCCGAGAAGCTCATCAAGGATCTGGGCGTGAAGGGTTACTCGCGCTTCGAAGGCGACTTCCACCGCGTGGTCATCGCCCGCGCCGCCGAGGCGATCAAGCGCGCGCTGCCGTCCGCCCGCGAAGCCACCCACTGGGGCTGGGGCCAGGCCGTCGTCAAGGAGGTCGCCAGCCAGCGCCGCCTGCTCGGTCCCGACGGCAAGGTGAAATTCACGCGCACCTCCTCGACCAAGAACGCCGCGATGCGCGCCGAACC
>JAUMEU010000040.1:0-16649 GCA_032120295.1 Opitutales bacterium
AACGCTTTCATGACGAGGGGTTCCAGGTATGCAGGACGAAGCCTGACAGAGTGCAAAGGTGGAAAGGTAGGGACGGGAAAACTTTTCGGGTTCGGGAGGTAGGGCTGACCGCCAAGGTCAGCCGCGGTTGAGCGAGGTCGCTCAACCCTACCCAAGGCAAACATTCCCCCAATCCTCCTTACTCAATACTCGAAACTCACACGCCACCTTTGCACTTTTGCACAGGCCATAGGCCGATTTGCACCTTTGCACATTAGGACAGCACGTGGTGCTGTCCCTACCTCAGTTACGCGACCAACGCCTTGACGACCTTGGTCGGGAGGACGCCGGTGAGCTTCTGGTCCAGGCCCTGATACTTATACGTGAAGCGTTCGTGGTCGTAGCCGAGCAGGTGGAGGACCGTGGCGTGGAAGTCGTTGATCGGCAGCGGGTCCTTGACGATGTTGTAGCTGAACTCGTCGGTCTCGCCGTAGATCTGGCCGCCCTTGGCGCCGCCGCCGGCCATCCACATGGAGAAACAGCGCGGGTGGTGGTCGCGGCCGTAGTTCTCCTTGGTGAGTCCGCCTTGGCTGTAGATCGTGCGGCCGAACTCGCCGCCCCAGACGATGAGCGTATCGTCGAACATTCCGCGCTGCTTGAGGTCCTCGATGAGGGCGTGGCAGGGCTGGTCGATGTCCTTGCACTGGCTGGGCATGCGGCCGCTGACGTTGGAGTGGTGGTCCCAGTTGTTGTGGTAGATCTGGACGAAGCGCACGCCGCGTTCGACGAGGCGGCGAGCCATCAGCACGCTGTTGGCGAAGCTGCCGCGCTTGCGGGCTTCCTCGCCGTAGAGCTTGAAGATGTGTTCCGGCTCCTTGGTGAGGTCGGTTAGCTCCGGCACGCTGGCCTGCATGCGGAAGGCCATCTCATACTGCTTGATGCGCGTGTGGGTCTCCGGGTCGCCCACGGTCTCGTAGTTGAGGCGGTTGAGCTGGTTGATGCCGTCGATGGTCTGCTTGCGCATATCGTCGGGCACACCGGGCGGGTTGTTGATGAAAAGGATCGGGTCGCCCTTGCTGCGGAAGGAGACGCCGGCGTGTTCGCCCGGCAGGTAGCCGCTGGACCAGAGGCGGCTGGAGATCGCCTGTTCCTGGTCGCGGTTGGTCGGGGTCGCGATGAGCACCACGAAGTTCGGCAGGTTGTCGTTCTCGGAGCCGAGGCCGTAGGAGGCCCATGAGCCGAGGCAGGGACGGCCCGTGATCTGGTTGCCGGTCTGCATGGCGCAGATGGCGGGCTCGTGGTTGATCGCCTCGGTGTTGAGGGAGCGCATCCAGCAGATCTCATCGGCGTGCTTGCCGAGGTTCGGCAGCAGGTCGGAATTGAGCCACATGCCGCACTGGCCGAACTGGGAGAAGTTATACTTCGAAGGCGCGACGGGGAAGCGGGCTTGGCCGCTGGTCATGGTCGTGAGGCGCTGGCCGCTGCGGATGCTCGCAGGCAGGTCCTTGTCGTACATCTCCTTCATCTTCGGCTTGTAGTCGAAGAGGTCCATCTGGGCGGGGCCGCCGACCATGTGGAGGTAGATGACGCGTTTGGCCTTGGGCAGGTGTTGCGTGCTGATGGCGCCCGGCGCGGCATGGGCCATCGTGCGGCCGAGCAGGCTGGTGAGCGCGGCGGCGCCGAGGGCGTTGGCGCCCGTGCCGAGGAAACGGCGACGGGTCTGGAGGGTGTTCCACTCGTGGAGGATGGACATGGCGATTATTTGTTAAGGATTTCGTCGAGGTTCAGGAGCTGGCTGCAGAGCATCGTCCAGGCGGCCAGTTCGGTCTTGGGCAGTTTCTCGTCGGCCTTGGCGTCGCCGATCCCGAGAAGGGCGGCGGCGTCGTCGGGCTTGGCGACG
This sequence comes from Opitutales bacterium, assembly GCA_032120295.1. Classification (GTDB taxonomy): domain Bacteria; phylum Verrucomicrobiota; class Verrucomicrobiia; order Opitutales; family UBA953; genus UBA953. The sequence continues at coordinate 1,880 of JAUMEU010000040.1, forward strand.
TAGTGAGCGCGGAGCTTGCCGAGGCTGTCAGTCAGGATCGCCGTCTCGGCCGGCTTGAGCGGGCGGCAGAGCGTGCGCTGGGCGGCGACGTTGAGGCGGGCGACGTCGTCGCCGGCGCCCTGCAGGGTGTGCTGGGCGAGGATGCGCGAAGCTTCTACATATTGCGGGTCATTGAGCATGACGAGCGCTTGGAGCGGCGTGTTGGTGCGGTCACGGCGTACGCAGGTGACCTCGCGCGAGGGAGCGTTGAACAGGTCGAGGCTCGCGGGCGGGGCCATGCGGCGCCAGTAGTTGTAGAGCGAGCGGCGGTAGAGGTTCTCGCCTTGGTCGGGCTTGTAGACCTGGATGCCGACGCCGACGACTTCCCAGATGTTCTCCGGTTGGTAGGGCTTCGTGCCCGGTCCGCCCATGCGGGGGGAGAGCGTCCCGCTGACGGCGAGGGCCTGGTCACGGAGCATCTCGGCGTCCATGCGGAAACGCGGGCCACGGCTGAGCAGGGCGTTGTCGCGGTCCTTGTCGACCTTCTCCTTGGTGGTGAGGGCGGCCTGACGGTAGGTCGCGCTGGTGAGGAGCTGTTTGTAGAAGCGCTTCACGTCCCAGCCGTGCGCGCGAAAATCGATCGCGAGCCAGTCGAGGAGCTCGGGGTGGGAGGGCAGGCTGCCCATGATACCGAAGTCTTCGGAGGTCTCGACAAGGCCGGTGCCGAAGAGCTCCTGCCACATTCGGTTGACGGTCACGCGGGTGGTCAGCGGATTGGCGTCGCTGATGATCCATTTCGCCAGACCGAGGCGATTGCGCGGAGCGTCCGCGGCGAGCTTGCCGAGGGCGGAAGGAATCTCGGCCGGGACGGCGTCGCCTTTCTTGTCATACGCGCCGCGGATGAGGATGTTAGCCATCGCCGGGCTATCCATCTTCTCTTCCTGGACGTGGGTGAGCGGGCTGCGGCCACGGATGCCCATCTGCTCGGCGGTCAGCCTCGCGACGGTGTTCGAAGCCAGCTTGAAAGGCTCGTGGCGGTTGAGCAGGAAGTGTTCGCGCAGGGCTTCCTTCTGCTGGGGGTTGGGCTTCCCGGCGAGCGACTGACGGAGCGTGGCCAGCTTCGAGAGGGTAGTCACTTCGCCCGGGGCGAGGGTGCGGGCGTAGAGGAAGACGTCCTGGATGGAGCCGTGGAACGGTTCGCTCTGGCTGCGCTGGCCGATACGCGTCGGGGTGGAGGCCTTGGTGTCGGTCTTGAGCTTATTGACCTCGGCGCGGGTCTCGGCGAGGACGCCGTTGACGTAGATCTTCACGCCGGCGGCCTTGCCGCTGCCGTCGTAGGTCATGAACACATGCTGGTAGGCGGTGTTGATGGCATTGCGGGAGGTCGTGACCTTGATGGCGTCATCGGGCCACTTGCTGATGATGGTGACGCCGAGGTTGCGGCCGGCTTGGAAGAAGTTCCAGCCTTGGGCCTGTTTCGGGTCATCCATGCGCGCGATGATCGCGCCCGTGCCTTCGACCTTGTCAGCCTTGATCCAGGCGCCGGCGGAGAAGGCCTGCATGGTGCTGAAGTTGCCGGCCTCGCCGAGAACGAGATGGGAACCCTTCTTGAAGACCGGTGCCGGACCGGTCTTGCCGTTCTTCATCCAGGCGATCGGCTCGCCGGCGGCGGTCGTGCCGGCGGGGATGCCCTTGCCTTCGTTGAGGGCGAGGCGGGCGACGAGGTCCTTGGCGGGGATGTCGGCGTCGAGGTCGGCGGGCTTGGCCTTGGCGAACCACTGTTCGAAGAGGGGCGTGCCGAGCTTACGGGCCGCGGCGACCTGCTCGTTGCCCTTGGCGATTTCGCCAGGGAGGGCATCCCAGCGCGGGCGATCGGCGTCGGAAGGCAGGTAGAGCACCGGGCCGCGACCGTCCTTCACGTTTCCGTCGAGTCCGCCCTGGGTCGTGTTCCGGAAGAAAGCGGCCATCGCGTAGAAATCCTTCTGCGAGAACGGGTCGAACTTATGGTCGTGGCACTGGGCGCAGTTGGTGGTGAGGCCGAGGTAGACCCAGCCCATCGTCTGCACGCGGTCAGCGGCATAGTTGGCGAGGTTCTCTTCGACGATGGTGCCGCCCTCGTTGGTCGTCGGGTTGCAACGCTGGAGGCCGGTGGCGATGCGCTGTTCTTCGGTCGGGTTAGGGAGCAGGTCGCCGGCGAGCTGTTCGACGGTGAACTGGTCGAAGGGCTGATTGCGGTTGAAGGACTTCACGACCCAGTCGCGGTAGGGCCACATCTCGCGGTAGGCGTCGAAGTGTAGGCCGTGGGAGTCGGCGTAGCGGGCGGCGTCGAGCCAGTAGCGGGCGCGGTGTTCGCCGTAGGCAGGCAGGGCCATCAGCTCATCCACCAGCGTGGAGAGCTGCGCGTCGTTGAGGCGGCTGCCGTCCTTGGGCAGGTGCTTGGCGAGGAGGGCCGGGGAGGGCGGCAGGCCGGTGACGTCGAGGCTGACGCGGCGGATGAGCGTGGCGGCGTCGGCTTCGGGCGCGGGCTTGAGGCCGGCGGCGTCGAGCTTGGCGCGGACGAAGCGGTCGATCGGGTTCTTGGCCCAGCTGTCGTCAGAGGTCTTCGGCAGGGGGGTCTTCTGCGGAGACACGAGCGACCAGTGCGGCTGCCAGGGCGCTCCCTGTTCGATCCAGCGACGCACGAGCGCGATCTCGGCGGGCTTCAGCTTCTTGTGGGTTTCCGGCGGAGGCATGATCTCATCCTCGTCCGTGGAGAGCATGCGCTGGTAAAGGGTACTTTGGTCAGCCTTACCCTTGATGATCGTCGGCGGCTCTTCCTTGCCTTTTTTGTCGACGCGGGCGGCGAAGAAGCCGGCTTCGGTGTCGAGTCGCAGGCCGGCCTTACGGGTGCCGGGATCCGGACCGTGGCAGTGGAAACAGTTTTCGGCGACGATCGGGCGGATGTCGCGGTTGAACTGCACGTCGTCCGCCGCGTAGGCCGCGGACAGGATGAGGGGCAGGAGAGCCAGGAAGGGCTTACGCATGGGGAAGGGGTAGGTATGAATTAAACGGCTAATGGACGGAGGGAAAGCCGGATTGGGCGGATTAAGGCATAAGAGTGGTCAACCTAGGCGGTTGTTCCCCGCCTAGGTGTTTAAGACCACCCAAACTGACGGCTCGTTAGCCTAAAATTCCCAGCGACGGGCCGGCCCCAGATGGGGGTTCAGGACGATGTCGTCGAGGTCGACCGCGGCGGAACCGGTCGGGAGAAAGAGGCGGAGGATGCCCGTGGTCTCTTTGGGATTCAGCTCGACGGTGATTGTCTGCCAGACGGCTTCACCGGAGGTCCGATAGGGCACGGAGAGGATTTCGGCTCCGCCCGCGGCGCCCAGGAGCACGATGCGTCCTTCGCCGGCCTGCGGGGCGCGGATGCGGAAGGACAGCGAGGCCTTCCCGGCGAAGGTGCCGGCGCCGACGCCGATGAAGGAGTCAGCCCCCTTGGACTCGATGTGGAGGGCTCCCTCGACGACCGTTGCTTTGCCCGCGCGGTTCTTCCAGCCGCCGGGGAGGTCGTCGGGCGCCATGGCTTTCTTCTTGGCCGGCGCTTTGGGCACGCCTTTTCCAAAATTCGGATTCGCCTTAGGAATCACCGCATCGGTGTCCTTCAGGAAGCCGTCGATGAGTCCGTTGAGTTCCTGCGCGACCGCCGGCTGCTCCTTCGCGAGGTTGCGCCGTTCGCCTAGGTCGTTCTTAAGATCGTAGAGTTCCAAGTCATCGGAGCCGTCGTCATTCCGGGCGTAAAAACGGAGCAGCTTCCAGTCGCCTTTGCGTACGTAGGTGCCGGCGTAGAAGCCGTCCATGACGGAGTCACGCGTGGCGTTGCCGTGCGGGAAGTGGCAGAACACGCGGTCCCGTGACGACGCGCCGCCGAGGAGGGCTTCCGTCTGGTCGAGGCCGTCGACCTTCTGGTCCGGCTTGCCCGCGGCGCTGCCGGCGCGCAGCAGCGTCGGGTAGAGGTCGACCGACTGCATCAGGAAATCGGCCGTCGTGCCGGCCTTCACCTTGCCTGGCCAGACGACGATGCCGGGTTCGCGGGTGCCGCCTTCATAGAGCGAGGCTTTGCCGCTGCGGTAGGGTAGGTTGCTCGTCGCGGGGATCTCAGCGTAGCCTTCAGGATCGGTCTTCTTGGGCGGGTAGGCGTAGCCGCCGTTGTCGGACCAGAAGACGATGAGCGTGTTATCGGCCTCGCCGGAATCATCGAGGTGCTTCAGCAGGCGGCCCACCGAGTCGTCGAGGCTCTTCACCATCGCGGCGTAGAGTGGGTTCTTCTGCGGATTAGCAGGGTCGGTCTTCTGCTTGAAGTATTCGATGTAGTCCTTGCGGGCATTCCAGGGAGAATGCACGGAGAAGAGCCAGAAGTTCATGAAGAACGGACGGCCCTTGCTGGCGCGGATGAACTTACCCGCCTCGTCGGCCATGCGCTCGTCGACGTGCCGGCCGGCCTCATCCTTGATCGCGGGGTCGGCGATGAACTGCCAAGGCGCGAGATAGCCGCCGCCGGGGCCCGGGGCTTTGGGCGTGTGCGGCCAGTCGAGGTCGAAGCCTTGGTCGCGGGGTTCATAGGCGTCGCCTGCTTTAAGGTTATGGCCGAGATGCCACTTGCCGAAGTGCGCCGTCGCATAGCCGGCGGCCTTGAGCGCCTCGGCGAGCGTATGGTACTCAGGCTTGAGGCGCGTGACCGATTGGGCGATGAGCGTCCGGCTATTGGGGTTGCCGGGCTCGAGTTTCTTCTCGAGCTGCACCGTCGGGAGGTGGCAGACGGGAGAGGTGATGCCGATGCGGGCCGGGTATTGGCCGGTGAGGATGCTTGAGCGCGTCGGCGAGCAGAGGGGGCTGGCGGCATAGGCCTGCGTCAGGCGGACGCCTCGAGCGGCCAGCCGGTCGAGGTTGGGCGTCTCATGATACTTGCTGCCGAAGCAGGCAAGATCGCGGCCGCCGAGGTCGTCGGCCAGGATCAGGATGATGTTCGGCTTATCCGCGGCGACGGCCGCGAGCGGAGCGAGGAGGAGGGCGAGGTGGCGCATAGGTGGACGAAGGTACGGGTTGGGGAAGGGGATTATCCGAGGATGAGTTCACTTCTTTTTCTTCTTCGGGTTGCTCTGGGCTGGGTCACTCTTTGTCGGACGGCTCAGGGAGCCTTGGTATTCCCAGCGGAGCTTCCATTCCGCGAGGTAGGGCGCATACTGCGGGGTCTCGAACCAGCTTACGGAAGCCGGATCGGCCGGCGAGACCTTGCCTTCGGGGTAGTCGCGGCCCGCGAAGCTCGCGTCCATGCCCGTGTTCCAGTCCAGCAACTGGTTCCGCATGCGCGCGGCGATCGCCGGTTGCTCGGTGCTGAGGTCGCGCCGCTCATTCGGGTCAGCCTGCAGGTCGTAGAGCTGGAAGCTGCCGGCGCTGAGATCATCGGTGAGCAGTTTATATCGGTCGTCCACCAGCGCCCGCTTGGTGGCGTAACGGAAACCGATGGGCTGACCGCGCGAGGTCAGCTCTTGCGTGAATAGCGGCTTGAGGCTGAGGCCATCCACGGGCTTCAACATCACGTTCGCGGGCAGCCCGAGGAGGTCGACGACGGTGGGAAACAGATCCATCACGCAGGCTGGGTAGTGGGTGATGCGCGGCTTGATGGCCGCCGGCCATTCGATGATGCCTGGCACGCGGATGCCCCCTTCGAACACGCTTCCCTTGAAGCCGCGGAGTCCGCCCACGGTGTCTGGCGCGATGTTGGGCAGGCCGCCGTTGTCGCTGCAGAAAACGAGCAGGGTATTCTGGGCGAGGCCGAGTTCGCGGAGCCTGGCGCGCAGGGTGCCGATGCTGCGGTCCATCGCCGCCAGTTCGCCGTAGTGGTTCGCCGATGTGTCGTTGAGCTTGCTGAACGCCGCCTTGTCCGCGGCCAGTGCTTTGAAAGGACTGTGCGGGGTGCCATACCAGACCACGGCGAACATCGGCTTTCCGCCCGCTTTATGCTTCTCCAAGAAGCTCACCGCCTCGGCCACGGCGACTTCCGACGAGTCACCTTTCATCTGCTCGAACTTGCCTGCGCGGCTCATCAGCGGGTCGACGTCGTAGAAGTTCGAGACGGATACCCATTCGTCGAACCCGAACCGGCTCGGCGCGTAGGGGTCGTCGGCGAAGAGGGGGACGCCCGGACCCTTGTGGCCGTTGAGATGCCACTTGCCGAAATGACCGGTGACGTAACCCGCGCCCCGGAGGGCCTGGGCGATGGTCTTTTCCTGCGTGCGCAGCGCATACCCGTGCGTCAGCACCCCCGCGCGTTCATGCGAACGGCCGGTCAGCACCGAGGCGCGGGTCGGCGAACAGACCGGGCCGCCGGCGTAGAAGCGCTCGAAGCGCAGCCCGTTCGCCGCCATCGCGTCGAGGTTCGGCGTCTTGAGCACAGGGTGGTTGCGGTAGCCGGTCTGCCCCCAGCCCATATCGTCCGCCATGACGAAGATGATGTTGGGCTGGTCGGCGGCCTGGAGGGAGGCGCAGAGGAGGCAGAAGCACGCGAGGAGGCGCATGGGGATGAAGCGGGGCAGGGGTAGGGTGAATCAGTGGGGCAGGCCTTTGAGGTCGGCGGGCATGACTTTGTCGTCTTTGGCGAGTTGAGCCTCGAGCAGGCTGAGCATCTCCTTGAGCTTGTCGGCGCGGGTGGCGGCGAGGTCGGTCTTCTCGAAGGGATCTTGGCCGAGGTCGAAGAGCTGCGGGGCGCCCTTCTTCATGCGGATGACCTTCCAGTCTCCGTGGAGCAGGGCCTGGCCTTGGGAGTGGGCGATGTAGACCGTGCGGGCGGCCGGCGAGGCTTCATCGCCGGAGATGACCTTCCAGCGGTCGAGTCCATCCCACTGCGGGTCTTTCTCGGGGCGGAAGCCGGCGAGTCCGGCGAGCGTCGGCAGCCAGTCGCCGACATAGAGCGGGGCGGAGACTTTGCCGGGCTTCAGCGTGCCGGGCTGGTTGGCGAAGGCGCACACGCGGATGCCGCCCTCGAAAAGGGTGTTCTTCTGGCCGCGGAGCGGGTCGTTCTCGCTGTTGAAAGGCGAGTCGGGCACCGTGCCGACGTAGGCGTTCTTCAGGCCTTCGATGCCGCCGTTGTCGGAAGTGAAGACGATGAGGGTCTTCTCGCGCTGGCCGGTGCGCTCCAGCGCGGCGACGAACGCGCCGACCTTGGCGTCGAGCTGCGAGACCATCGCGGCCATGCGGAGGCGGGATTCGTGCTTCACGGGGTCATCGTGGAATTTCACGCCGTCGTAAGTCTTCTTATATTCGGCTGGCGCGTCGACGGGCGTGTGCACGGCGTGGAAGGGGACGTAGACGAACCACGGCTGGTCGCCGCCTTGGGTGATGCGCTTCAAGGCTTCGGCGGCGATGAGCTCGGTGGCGTTGCCTTCTTCGCGGAAGATCTTGCCGTCGCGGTGCCAGGTATCCTCGTAAGGATTGCCTTTGCGGTATTTGTGCGTCCACGGATCGGCGGCGCCGGTCAGTGTGCCGTAGCTGGTGTCGAAACCGTAGGCGTTCGGGATCCATTCCGGTTGCGCGCCGAGGTGCCACTTGCCGCTCAGGTGGGTGCGATAGCCGGCGGACTTGAGCACCGAGGCGAGGGTGAGGGTGCCGAGCGGCAGCGCGCGCAGGTTGCTCGGGCTGAGCGCCTGCGGGCCGAAGCGACCGGGGCAACGCCCGCTCATGAGCGCGGCCCGGGTGGGCGTACAGACGGGCTGCACGTAATGGCGATCGAGTTCGCGTCCCTCGCGCACGAGCTTGTCCATGTGCGGGGTCTTGCCGAAGCCGCCGTGCCAGCCGACGTCGGACCAGCCGAGGTCATCGGCGACGATGAGCAGGATGTTCGGGCGCTCGGCGGCGCCGAGAGACGACAGCGCGAGCAGGCAGGCGAGGAGGGCGCGAGCGTTCATAGGGGTGGGTGCACCCTAGTCTTCCTTCGCCTCGTGGACAGGCTTTTTATATGAGGATATACGAATCAGCGGCCGAAATCCGCGACATCGGCCGCCCCTTTGGCGGGACGCAGTTCGATCGAGCGGAGGCGCAGGCCGGCGGACTGGTCGCCCAAGTTGAGGCGGACGTGGATCGCCTGACCGTCGACGGGCAGGGCGATGCTCCGTTCGGAGGCGCCGGCGGGGATCTCGAAACGGACAAGGTTCGCGGGCAGGAAGTCGGGCTGGTCTTTGGTGCGCCAGCTGAGCGAGCCGTTGGACGCGACCTTGGCGTCGGCCTTGATGACCGCCGTCACGGGCCCTTTCAACGTCAGGCCGGTCTTGGCGAGGAAAGGCCTGGCGTTCTTCGCGGCCTTGGGGTCGGCGACGAGGGTCAGTGCCCCGTCCTTGGTCGCGATAGAGCCGTTACGGCAGAACCAGCCTTGGAACGCTCCGGCCGGATCTTTTTTGCGGGTGGCGCTTCCGGCGGGCGCGGCGATCACGCCGTGTTCGCCGAACATGCCCTCGTGATGGGGGTCCAGGCTCGTAGGCAGGCCGGGGGGCGCGAGCGTATCGCTCCAGGCCTTGAGCGCCTGACGCAGGCGGGCGACGACTTCAGGGCGGGCCTTGGCCTGATTCTTGGCGAAGTTCTCGCCCTCGGGCAGCGTCACGTCGAACAGCATTTCTTCGCGTTCGCCGAGCCGGACAAGTTTCCAGGGGTGCTCCAGCACCGCGGCCTGCGAGCCCCAGCGCCAGAAGAGCCGCTCATGCGGGGCGCCGTTGTCCTCGCCTTTGACGAAGGGGGTCAGGTCGACGCCATCGAGCGAGGGGTCCTTCGGCAGCCCGGCGAGCGCGACGGCGGTGGCGGCGACGTCGAGGCTGCTGACGGGCCGGTCGTAGACCGTACCGGCAGGGAGGTGGCCCGGCCAGGCGGCGACGAACGGCGTGCGGATGCCGCCTTCAGAGAGCATGCCTTTCTGGCCGACGAGCGGCGTGTTCAGCGAGCCGTCCCAGGCTTTGCCGAGCGGCGCACCGTTATCACCGATGAAGAAGATGAGCGTGTTTTTTTCCTGTCCCATCGCCTTGAGCTTGGCGCGGAGCTGGCCGAGGCCTTCGTCCATCGCGGCGATCATCGCCAGCGCCTGACGACGTTCCTTGGGCAGGTGAGCGGGCGTCCGGGAGAACCACGGCTCGGGAGATTCGAGCGGCACGTGCGGGGCATACCAGGCGAGGTAGAGGAAAAAAGGCTGCTCAGGTTTGACGGCGCGGCGGTCGAGGAAAGACAGGGCGGCCTCGGTCTGGACGACCACGCGGAAGCGGTTGTCCGTGATGAGGGCCGGCGGGTCGGTCACCGGCCGGCCGTCGATTCCATGCGTCACGTAATACTGCCGGAGCGCACCCGTGAACTGCTCATCGAAGCCTTGCCTGACCGGCAGGAAATCTCTCCCGACATGCGGGACTTTTGATCCCTTGGCCACGTGGTCGAGGTGCCACTTGCCGACCTGTCCGGTGACGTACCCGGCGGCCTTAAGGCGCTCGGCGATGGTGAGCTCGGCGAGCGGCAGCGGTCCTTTATTGTTATCCTCGACGCCGAAGCGCTGCTGGTAGCGGCCGGTGAGCACGCCGGCCCGGGAGGGGACGCACTGCGGGGCGGAGACGTAACCGCGCGTGAAGCGCACGCCCTCGCGTGCCATCGCGTCGAGGTTCGGCGTGCGGATGTCCTTGTCCGTGCCTTGGGCGCCGAGGTCAGCCCAACCATGGTCGTCCGTATAGATCAGGATGATGTTCGGCTTCTCGGCGGCGAAGAGCGCGAGCGGCGCAAGCAGGAGGGTGAGGAGGCGGTGAGGCATGATGGAAAGGAGATTCAAGGAGAGGTCGAAGTGATCCGCAGCCGGCGGAATTCGAGGGCGCCGGCTTTCTCGCCGGTCGGGCCGCCGGAATCGCCGCCGAGTCCGAACGTGAGTTTCTCTTCGGCTATGCAGGGAGCCGCGGCGCGGATGACGTGATCGTCGACGGTCGCCTCGAGCTTGTCGCCGCTGAAGACGATGCGCACGTGATGCCAGGTCTCCGCGGACAGCGTGGCGGGCACCTTGGCGAGTTCCACGTTCTGGCCTTTCTTCGGGTGGGCGAGGATACGGAGCTCTTTCGTTGTCATCACGAGATGACAGAGGTGTCCTCTTTCCTGGCTGCCGTTGAAGATGATGCCGGCGAAGCTGGCCTTACCGATGAGGCGAAAGTCGCATTCGATGGTGCCGTCCTTCAGGGGCAGCTTGTGCATCTTGACCGGACCATGGCGGCGGGCGCCCGATTCGAAGCCGCGCATGACGCCGTCTTTGGCGGTCCAGGTGCCCAGCCCCCAGAACCAATCCTTGGAGAGTTCCGCGTCGAACTTCTCTTCAAGGATGACCTTGGGCTCGGCCGCGTGCGCCGAGAGCGCTGTCAGTAGCAGTGCGAGGAGGGTTCTCACTGCGGCACTCCTTTGATGACGAGATTGCGCACCTCGGCGGCCTTGGCGCCGGCGATCCAGCTGCGGGTCTTAGGGGTGGCGAGGAAGGGGTGCTGGGCGCTCAGCTCGTGGCCGTCGATACGAACGGCCATGCGGTCGCCGGTCCACTCGACGCGCACGTGACGCCACTGGCCTTTGACGGGCTGGAGCGGGAGGCGGGCGAGGATGTGCGACGGCTTGACCGAGTCTTCGGCGATATGGACCGAGCCGGGGGAGATGACGACGCGGCCGACGTGCTTCTCGGCGTCGCACCCGATGTAGAAGATCGCGGGCACGTCCTGCCGGTATTCGAGCTCGATCACGGCGGTCTTCAGGCCGACCCAGTGCTGGAGGACGGGCACGTGCTTGCGCGCGGGGATCTCGGTCATGCGCAGGACGCCATCGACGGGCTTCCATTCGCCATGGGGAATCTTCCACGGTTCGGCGAAGGCCGACTTGAGGTCGGGCGCGACGATCACGGGCGGTTCGGCTTCGACCAGCAGGGGGCCGGAGGCGCAACCGACGAGCAGCAGGGCGGAGGCGAGGAGGGGAAGGAGGGTGGTTCGCATGTCAGGAGTCAGGGAAAACGGCGGGCTGGTCCGACGGCGTCGGGACGAACGCTGCCGTCCGCGGCGATGATCGGTTTCGGGTCGGCGATGCGCCCGAGCGGCCGGACGCCGGGCCCCGCCTCGAGGAGGCCAAGGTCGGCATCGGCGGCGGCGACGCGGGCCAAGAGCTGCCGGACGATGTCTGGGTGGCTGGCGGCGACGTCGGCGGATTCGGCGATGTCCGCCTCGAGGTCGTAGAGGCGCTGCGGGGCTTCCTTCTTGGGTTGCTTGGCGCCGAAGGGCGCGTTGGCGCCTTCGAGCATCAGTTTCCAGCGCCCGACCCGGACGGCCTCGAGGGTCATGCCGCGGTAGTAAAGGAACTCCTCATGGCCCTTGGCGCCGTCGACCCCGAGCAGCAAAGGAGAGAGGTCGAGCCCGTCGAGTTTTCGGTCAGGCAGTTTCGCGCCGGCGAATTGAGCGAAAGTCGGATGAAGGTCGAACATGCCCGTAATGGCTGCGTTGCTCGTCCCGGCGGGGATGCGTCCCGGCCACCAGGCGATGGTGGGAGCGCGCACGCCACCTTCCCAGGTGCTTCCCTTGTGACCCTTGAGCGGTGCATTGCTGCCGCGGGCCGTCCCTCCGTTGTCCGAGGTGAACACGACCGGGTCCGGCGGTCGAGGCCGAGCTCACGCAAAGTGTCGAGGATGCGGCCGACCGACCAGTCGGTCTCTTCCACCCAATCAGCGTAGAGGCCGTGTGGGGATTTGCCCGCCCAAGCTTCGCCGGGGTAGAGCGGGAAGTGTACGGAGCTGTGGGGCAGGTAGAGGAAGAACGGACGATCTTTGCTCCGGCGTATGAAGCCTTCGGCCTCTTGCGTGTAGTCGGCCACGAGCCGTTGTTGTTCGGCTTGCCGGATTCGCGCGACCGCCTTGCCGTCGCGCAGCATCGGCAGCGGCGGCTGCGCGTTGCCGCGCAGGCCGGTCTCTGGCGGGTTCATCTTGCCGTTCGCCGGCACCGGACCGTCCTTGGGGGTGGGTTTGCCGAGGTCGCTCTTGGAGCCTTCGGCGGCGGTGCCCATGTCGTTCGAATAGGGGATGCCGAAGGAGAAGTCGAAGCCCTGCGCGCCAGGGAGAAAGGCGGCTTGGTCGCCGAGGTGCCACTTGCCCACGCAGGCGGTCACATAGCCGGCGGCCTTGAGCGTCTCGGCGATGGTTGTTTCCTCCGGGTTCAGTCCCACTTCGGCCATCGGGAACAGCACGTGCGGGGTCGGGAGCACGCGCTTCGGGTAGCACCCGGTCATGAGCATCGCGCGCGAAGGCGAACAGACCGGCGCGGCGTAAAAGGAGGTCAGGCGCATGCCCTCCTTGGCCATGCGGTCGAGGTTCGGGGTGCGGTTGAGCTTGGAACCAAACGGTCCGATATCGGCGTAGCCGAGGTCATCGATATTGATGATGATGAGGTTAGGTCGGGGTTCTTCGGCCGCGCCGAGGACGGCGGCGAGGAGCAAGAGGAGGAGGGTGGGTCGCATGAGAGTAGGCGTATCGAGTATGGACTATAGGGGAAGGGCGGACTCAGGGGGTCGGGGTCACGACTACGTCGTCGATCTCGATGCCGGCGGCGCCGCCGTTCTGCATCCAGAGGAGCTTACGCTTGGTGGCGTCGAAATTCGGACGCTGGAGCGTGCGGGTCCACTTACCGTCGATGGATATGTCCACGGTATCGCCCTTGAAGGCGAGGCGCACGGTACGCCATTCGTTGGCGGACAGGTCGACCTTTTCGGCGGGCAGGTGTTCGTTGGTGCGGTAGGCCTTGCTGACCGGATCGGGCGCCCGGGTGTTCTGGCGCAGCGGGTGCTTCGGATCGAGCGTGTGGGCGTCGACTTCGAGCACGACGCTGTCGCGGTTGAGGCGGACGCGCAGCATGTGGTCGACCGACCCGTAGCCGTCGTCGCCGTCGACGAAGAGCCAGAGCATGCCGCCTTTCTCGAGGTGACGATAGCGGAAGGACATCGTCAGGTCCTTGCCGTCGAGGGCCAGGTAGACCATCGGAGGGTACTTGCCTCCGCTGGAACCACGGGTCCACAACGCGCCGTCGCGGACGGATGTGTTCTTGTTCGGGAGCGGCGTCAGGAATTTCTTCGCGTCGAAGCCGGAGCCGAAATCTTCCCGGACCGTGAACGTATCAGAGGACGCGCAGCCGACGAGCAGCAGCGCCGAGAGGAGCGCGGGATAGAAGTAGTGGGTCATTTGGCGAGGCCGTAGCTTTGCTCCCACCAAGCCAACCGTTCCGCGTCGGTAGGCTCAGGTTTGCCCAATCGCTTTGTCCAAGTGCGGCGGTAGTCCTGGCGTTTGGCTTGCTGGATCTCGGCGAGGCTGGGTTCGGTGGCGGGGTCGCCGAGCAGGCCATGGTCTTTGGATGTCTCGCTCCAGGCCGTCAAGGCGCTGCTTTGGATGCGGACGGCTGCGGCGTTCGTCGGATCGGCGGCGACATCGTGAACGCCCAGCGGGTCGGCCTTTAGGTCGTAGAATTCGATGTCTGGTCGCAGTGGCGCGAGCCAACGGGCGGGGAAGGGGGCAAGTTTGCCGGTGGCTTGCAGGACGCGGAGCAGAGGCATGCCTGGATAGCTATCTTCCTTGTAGCTCGACCAGTTGAGGCGCGAGAGCGAGGTCAGGTGATTGCGGACGAGGAGGGTGTCCGGGCTGATGAGGGCCCGGATGCGGTCCATGGCGTCGCCGCAACGGTCACGGGCGGCGAAGAGGTAAGGACGGTCTGAGGGCACGCCTTGCAGCACCGGGCGACCCTCCATCCAGCCCGGCATCGGCTGACCGGCCGCCTTGAGCACGGAGGGGGCGAGGTCGATGAGGCTGACCAAACCCGTCTCCACGCTACGAGGCGGCACGCCGGGTCCGCGGATCAGCAGAGGAACCTGCAGGCCTTCGACGCTCAGCCATTGTTTGCCCCAAGGCATCGGACGTCCGTGGTCGGCGAAGAACATCACGAGGGTGTTCTCTAAGACGCCTTCCTTCTCGAGCTGGGCGAGGATCGCGCCGACGCGTTGGTCGACGACTTCAACGCTGCGTTCATAAGCATACCAGTCGCGACGGCTCAGCGGGTGCTCAGGATAATTCGGAGGAAGTTTGATGGCGGCGAGGGCGGCTTCATCGAACTGCGTGGGGATGGGGAAGGGCCGATGAGGTTCGGTGATCTGGAACTGGGCGAAGAAGGGTTGGCCGGGACGACGCTTCCGCCAGTCATCCCCGTTGAACAGCACCTTGGGGTCGTGGGCGAAGTTGTAGTGGGTCTTACCCTTGGTGATCGCGCGGCCGTTGCGCTGGCTGCCGGGCGCGGCGCAGTTGGTGACAAACCAGCCCGCTTCTCGGAGGAGGGTCGGCAGCGGCTTGTAGGGAGCCGGGAGCGGCTGGGGGTTCTCGGTGTCGTGCGGGTGTAGCCCGGTCGTCGTCTGGTAGCATCCGAGGATGAACGCCGACCGCGAAGAGCTGCAGACCGGAGCGGTGGCGTAGGCTCGCGCGTAGCGTCGACCCTCGGCGGCCAGGCGGTCGAGGTGGGGCGTCTTCACCCCGGGGGCCCCGTAGGCCGCGATGTCGGGCGACATGTCGTCGGCAATGATCCAGACGATGTTGGGCGGCGGAGACTCGGCCGCGAGCGCGCCAGGCGCACTCGTCCATAGCAGGGCCGCCATGGCGAGCAACCGGATCATTTGGCGGCTTTCAGTTTCGCCAGCAGGAAGTCCGTCGTCGTGGCGTGTTTCGGGTTGGCGAGACCCCGATAATGCAACT
>JAUMEU010000041.1:0-3054 GCA_032120295.1 Opitutales bacterium
CGCTTTCAACGCCTGCCTGCCTTCCCGCACCTGGAACAGCTACGACATCGAGTTCACCGCCCCGCGCTTCAACGCCGACGGCTCCGTCGCGAGCAAGACCCGCATCACCGTCGTCATGAACGGCATCAAGGTCCAGGACGCCGTCGAATACATCGGCCCGAGCAGCCATAAGAAGAATCCCCCTTACGCGAAGCATGCGGACAAACTCCCGCTTGGCCTGCAGTGGCACGGCGACGCGGTCGAGTTCCGCAACATGTGGATCGTCGAGAAGAAGTAAGCCGACCGGATGGAACTCCTGGCCCACGCGAAGCAGCACCTCCTCGGGCTCCTTCTCGTGGGCCTGGTCTTGGCGTAAGGGTCCGGCGCCGCTGCCGTAAGGCGATGATGCTTCCCCGTTTGCATTGGGCGTCCTGGTCGTTAGGGTAGGGGGCTTAGCCGATGTATCCTCAGGACCTCCGCGAAAACTGGCATGCCGGCCAAGGCCGATGGAAAGACGTGCCCGCCGCGGAGTGGAACGACTGGCATTGGCAGCTGCGCAACCGGATCACGACGCTGGCCCAGCTGGAAGAGATGCTCGTGCTCACCAAGGAGGAGAGGGAAGGGTGCCTTTTCGCCCCGCATAAGCTCTCGCTGTCGATCACCCCGCATTTCTTCAACCTCATCGACCCCAAGGATGCGAACTGCCCGGTCCGCCGTCAGGTCATCCCCCGCATCGAGGAGTCCTACGTCGCCCCGGGTGAATCCGAAGACCCCGTCGGTGAAGAGGGCACCATGCCCGTCCCGGGCATCGTCCATCGTTACCCGGACCGCGTGCTCTTCCTGGTCACCGACCGCTGCGCCTCGTATTGCCGTTATTGCACGCGCAGCCGCCTGGTCTCCAACGCCCAGGCCTATGATTTCCACCCCGAGCTCGAAGCCGGCCTGCAGTATATCGAGGCGCACCCCGAGATCCGGGACGTCCTGCTCTCCGGCGGCGACCCGCTCCTGCTTTCCGACGCGAAGCTGGACGCGCTCCTCGGCCGGCTCCGCGCGATCAAGCATGTCGAGTTCATCCGCCTCGGGTCGCGCATCCCGGTCTTCCTGCCGCAGCGTATCACGCCCGAGCTCGCCGAGATCTTCCGCAAACACGGCCCGATCTGGATGAGCATCCATACCAATCACCCGAAGGAAATCACGCGTGAACTCGGCGCGGCCTGCGAGCTTCTCTCGTTCGCCGGCGTGCCGCTCGGCAACCAGTCGGTCCTCCTCGCCGGCGTGAACGACGACGCCGAGGTGATGAAGTCGCTCGTGCATCGCCTGCTCATGATGCGCGTCCGTCCGTATTATCTCTACGCCTGCGATCTGATCGAAGGCTCGACCCATTTCCGCGCGCCCATCCAGAAGGGCATCGAAATCATCCGCGCGCTCCGCGGCCACACCACCGGCTACGCCGTCCCGCAGCTGATCATCGACACTCCCGGCGGCGGCGGCAAGGTCCCGATCAATCCGGAATACGTCCAGGCCATCCATGACGGGATCGTCGAACTGCGTAATTTCGAAGACCGGGCCTATGTGTATCCTTCGGGTACGAAGATGCCTGCTCCGAAGCCTGAGCTTCGGAGCTAGGGCCAGAGCCAGGGACAGGGCTTGGGCTAGACAATGGGGCGGCTTTAGGGGCCCGGCTTTATCTCTAGCCCTGCCCCTAGCCCTAGCCCTTCGCCTCGGCATGATGAAGTCATGCCGTAAATACGACTAACCGGGGTTTTAATCCGGTCAGCGCTCAAAGTGGTGGGCTCGTAGGGATTCGAACCCCAAACGTCTGATCCGTAGTCAGAAATGATATCCATTTCACCACGAGCCCGTAGTGAGGGGTTTGAGCAAACGCCCCCTCGTCCCTAAGGCAAGGAATTTTTCAGGCCTGCGCCTGATGGAGGGCCACGGTGCCGAAAAGCATCCTTTTATGGCTAACCTTGGCGAATCCGGCGGACTTCAGCTCGGCGTCGAGCCCGGCGGCGTCGGGGAAACCCGCGATGCTGGTGCCGAGATATTTATAAGCGCCGAAGTCGCCGGTGAGCAGTCCCGCGAGCACGGGGAGCACGCAGCGCACGTGGAGGAAGTGGAACGGCGCGAACCAGGCGCCCGGCTGGGAGAACTCGAGGATCAGCAGCGTGCCGTCGGCGCGCAGGATGCGGCGCAGCTCGCCGAGGCCTTTCGCGCGGTCTTCGAAATTTCGCACGCCGTAGGCGATCGTGACGACGTCCTGCGAGGCGTCGGCGATCGGGAGCCGCATGCAGTCGCCGGTCTTGAATTCCAAGGCCACGCCTTCCTGCTTCGCGCGGACGCGGCCGATCTCAAGCATCGGTTCGCAGAAGTCGTAACCGACGACGGCGCAGTCGGCGGGCAGGTCGCGGCGCAGGGCGAAGGCGACGTCGCCGCTGCCGGTGGCGAGGTCCGCCACGGTCTTGGGCTGCGCGGCCTGGGCGGCGGAGACGAGCTGTTCGCGCCAGCCGACGCACAGGCCGAGGCTGAGGACGCGGTTCGCGAAGTCGTAACGGGAGGCGATCCCGGAGAACATGCGTTGGACGGCGGAGCCTTCGGGCATGGGCTTACCCTCCGCACATTGCGGAGAAGGTCAAGTGAGCGGCACAGAGGGGCAGGGGTAGGGGTCGGGGTAGGGGTAGTCGAAATAGAAAGCCAACGTGCAAGGCTTAGGACATGTGAATATTGCTCTCGCTTCCTGTATCAGCCTGCCCCGACCCCTACCCCTATCCCTACCCCTCAGACGAACACTCCCCCGCCCATGAGGACGCGGTCGTGGTAGACGGCGAGGACCTGGCCGGGGGCGAGGCCGCGCTGGGTCTCGGTGAAGCGGAGGCGGACGGTGCCGTCGGCCTGAGGCATGAAGCGGGCAGCCGTGGCTTTGTCGCGGTAGCGTACCCGGGCGAGGATGTCCTGTTCGCCGACGACAGGCTGGTTGATCCACGTGAAGTCGCGGGCGATGGCCTCGCCGGTGTAAAGCCACGGGGCGTCGGGCTTGTCGAAGGCCACGTGCAGGGTGTTCGTCGCGAAATCCTT
>JAUMEU010000041.1:3064-3485 GCA_032120295.1 Opitutales bacterium
CGGTCGAATCCGGGATGTGGCGCTCCAGGAAGTCCTGGACCGGCACCTGACCGAGGAAGCAGATGCCTTGGCTGTCTTTGCGTTCGGCGTTCGGCAGCCGCGCGTCGGCGGCGAGCTGGCGCACTTCGGGCTTCAGGAGTTCGCCGATCGGGAAGATCGCCTTCGCGAGCTGTTCCTGCCGCAGCAACGCGAGGAAGTAGGACTGGTCCTTGTTCGGGTCGAGACCTTCGAGTAAATCGAATGTGCCGTCGGCGTTCTCGCGGCGGCGCGCATAGTGGCCGGTCGCGATGACGTCATAGCCGTCCTTGATGGCCTTGCGCAGGAAGACGCCGAACTTCATCTCTCGATTGCAGATGATGTCGGGGTTCGGGGTCAGGCCGCGGCGGTAGCCGTCGACGAGGTATTGGACGACCGTGTCGCG
>JAUMEU010000042.1:0-3992 GCA_032120295.1 Opitutales bacterium
ACGAGTTCCATCGGCCGGTTCGCGTAGATGGCGGCGAGGCCGTAGGCGTCGCGCAGCTTCCAGCGGTCGGTGAAGCTGTCGTGGCACGAGGCGCACTTCATGTTGATGCCGAGGAACGTCTGCGAGACGCTCTGCGAGAACTGGAGCTCGGGGACCTGACCCGCGCTCACCGCGCCGCGCCAGACGATGCCCTTGGCGAAGCCTTCGCTGTCGGCGGACGGCGCCACGAGCTCCCGCGTGAACTGGTCGTAAGGCTTGTTGGTGAGCAGCGAAAGGTAGAGCCAGTTGGTGATCTGCTTGCGGCCGCCGTCGATGTAGCCGGTGCCGGCGTAATCGTTGCGGAGCAGGTCGTTCCAGAAGACCATCCAGTGGTCGGCGTAGTCGACCTCGCGGGCGAGGAGCGCGCGCACGAGCGCCTCACGTTTGTCGGGCCGCTTGTCGGCCGCGAAGGCGCGCGCTTCTTCGGCGGACGGCAGCAGGCCGATGAGGTCCAGCATCACGCGGCGCTGGAAAGTCGCGTCATCCGCCGGCGGCGGCGTCGGGGCGCCCTTGGCCGCGAGCCAGGAGTCGAGCACGCGGTCGAGCGGATGCGTGCGGCCGGACTTCGCCTCAGGGAGCACGGGCTTGCGCGGCCGCAACGGCGGCTCGAAGGCCGGCTGCTTGAAGGCGAACCCCTCGGTCCAGCCAGCGCCTTGCTCCACCCACGCCCGCAGGACGGCGACCTCAGCGGGGCTCACGCGCGCGCCTTTCGGTGGCATGCGCTCGTCGGGATCGTCGCTGACGATCGACTCGAGCAGACGTCCCTTCGAGGCCTGTCCGGGGAAGATCACCGCGCCGTTCTCGCCGCCTTCGAGCAGCGAAGCGCGGGTGTTCATCGAGAAGCTTCCCTTCTTCTTGTCGCCTGTATGGCACTCACCGCAGTGCTTACGCAGGATCGGCACCACCTCATGGGCGAAGTCGACCGGCGCCGCCCCGAGGGAGGCCGTCAGGAACAGACCGGCAAGAAGGGACCCTCTAGACATGCGGAGGCTGCCCCCGGATCAGGGGACGAAGACGACCGCGGCGGCGGCCGGGGCTTCGACGGCCTGTTTGGTGTCGATGAGCTTGCCGTCGCGGCTGATCTTATAGGCGTTGAGCGTACCGGACTTCTGGCCGGCGCAGACGAGCCAGCGGCCGTCAGCGCTGAGACCGAAGCCGCGCGGCGTGGCGGGCGCGCCGAGCACGTGCTGGAGAAGGGCCAGCTTGCCGTCCTGGGCGATCGAGTAGACCGCGATGGAGTCATGGCCGCGGTTGGAGACGTAGAGGGTCTTGCCGTCAGGGCGGACGAAGATCTCGGCGGTGGAAGCACCCTTGGTCTCCGCGCCGGTCGGTAGCGTCGGGAGGCTCTGGAGCTGCTTCAGGCCGCCGTTACGCTCGACGGAGAAGGCCACGACATTGAGGCCCATCTCGGTGTTCACATAGGCGAACCTTCCGTTCGGATGGAAGGCGAGGTGGCGCGGGCCTTCGCCGGCGGTGACGCGGCCGGACTTCGGCTTATTCGCCGTGAGCAGGCCTTTCTCGGCGTCGAACTTGTAGATGAAGATGTCGTCCGTACCGAGGTCGGCGACATAGGCGCGGCCGTTCCTCGGGTGGAAGTAGACGCCGTGGGCGTGCGGGCCGGACTGACGGCCGGCATTAGGGCCGGTGCCGACGTGCTGGAGCGAAGACGAAGCGGCCGCGAGGGAACCGTCGGCGTTGATGGGCAGAGCGGTGGTCGAGCCGGAGCCGTAGTTCACGACGACCAGGTTCTTGCGGGCGGCATCGACGACGAGGTGCGTCGGGCCCTTGCCCTTGGAGGCTTCGGTGTTGAGCAGGCGAAGTTTGTCGCCTTCGACCGCGTAAGCGGCGACGGCCCCTTCGGCGGCCTCGGCGGTGGCATAGAGGAACTTAGCGTCCGGGCTGAGCGCGACATACGAAGCAGACTTCGCTTCGGCGGCGACGGTCGGCGCGGAGATCTTACCGGTCTTGCCGTCGAGCACGCAGCGAAGGATACCCGGCGCCTTGGCCCCCGCGGTGCCGACGTAGAAGACATACTGTGCGGGCGCGGGCTTCGGCGCGGCCTTGGTGGCGGCCTTCGGAGCGGGGGCGGGGGTATCGGCGGACTGACAGCCGACGAGCGCGACGGCGAGGGCGGCGAGGAGGAGGCGGGGGGCGTTCATGGGGTGGAAAAGCAGGAAGGGACTCAGCGGCCGGTCCACCAGCCATCGAGCTGACCCATGAGGCGCTTCACGTCGTCAGGACGTTCGGAGGCGAGGTCACGGAGCTCATAGGGGTCGGCCTTGAGGTCGAAGAGGCGGGGCGGCTCGATGGCGTCGATGGATCCGCTCTGGGTCGTGCCGGTCTTGAGTCCGCTGGAGACGATGAGCTTGAGATCGCCGGCGACGAGCCAGCGGTAGCGCAGGCTGGCCGCAGGACGCGCGAGATCGAGGATGTCGTGCGTCGAGTTCTGGCCGGCGACGAACGGGCGCGCCTTCAGGGCCGCGTCGTCGAGCAGGTCGAGACCATCGCCGTCAGCGGGCACGGGCGCGCCGACGAGTTTCAGGAGCGTCGGCATGATGTCCACCGCGCTGGCGGCTTCAGCCATCACGACCGGCTTGATATGGCCGGGCCAGCTGACGAAAATCGGGGTGCGCACGCCGCCATCGAAGGGCGACTGCTTGGAGCGCTCGAAGTCGACCGAGGGCTTGTCGGTGCGCGGGATCCAACCGTTGTCGGCGACGTAGAGGATGATCGTGTCCCGCGTGAGGCCTTCCTTCTCGAGGTGGGCGCGGATCTCGCCGATGGTCTCGTCGAACCACTCCACCATCGCGTGGTATTTGGCGGCCTGCGGCGTCGGGGACTTGTCGCGATATTTGGCGAGGAGCCGCTCCGGCGGCGTGTGCGGGTCGTGAGGCATCATCGGCGCATACCAGGCGAAGAACGGCTTCCCGTCCTTCTTCGACCGGCTGATGAAATCGGTGAGCGGCGCCAAAGTCTTGCGGCCGATGTCGAGGCCTTCGTCGCCGTGGCGGCCGCCCTTGGTCATCCCTTCGGTGAAACCACCGGTCTGATAGGGACCCATCCACCACTTACCTGTTTGCAGGCTGACATAACCCTGCTCGCCGAGCAGGCGGGGCAGGATCGGTGATTCCTGGAAGCGCTTGACCATCTGGGCGCGCCCTTCGAGGAAGGCGGCGCTCTTCTGCTTCGCCGCGGCGGCCTTGGCGGCGCCCTTGGCACCGGCCGGGACGCTGACGGGGATGAACGGGTCGTTGCCGGTCAGTCCGTGACGGTGGACGTGGCGGCCGGTCAGCATCGAAGCGAGGCTGGGGCCGCAGAGGGAGTTGGTGACATAACCTCGCGGAAAGAGACGCGACTCGGCCGCGAGCTTATCGAGGTGCGGCGTACTGACCGCCTTCGAGCCCATGAACCCGTAATCGAACCAGGAATGGTCGTCCGAGACGATCATCAGGATGTTCGGGCGTTCGGCGGCGGACAGCGACAGACCCAGACAGGCGAGCGCAGCGACGCATAGGGGGAAGAAGCGGGGCATGTCGTATAGACTCCTCAAACCAAGCCCCGTTCCCACCCAAAAAATCGTCCAATCTCAATCGTTTGCCGGATCACGCGGAAAAACCGGGGCCACCCCCTTTGACGGACGCCGAAGCCCAGGCATAATGGCCGACGCACCGCTGCCCGCCCCCTCGGGAACGCCACCCCAGAGGACCCCTCTAGAAATATAATACGTTTTTATCTGACTGATTTTCAGTCACTTATGTAAAGGCATCCCTGAATACCCCCTTTTTCAGCCCTATATATACAGGACCCTTTCTCTTTCCATGATCAACCACATCCCGCAACGCACCGCCAAGACCGACGCCCTCACCTCCCTCCTCCGCTCCGACTTCCCCGACCTCGGTGAAATCGAAGTCTCCCGCCTCGAGACGGCCCCCGACCGCTCCGGCGAGGCGGAC
>JAUMEU010000043.1:0-3164 GCA_032120295.1 Opitutales bacterium
GACCGACCTTACGCACTTACACCTCGACCGACCTCGTCGGCGTCGAGATCGGCGGCACGCTCAAGAACGTCTACGCCCTCGGGGCCGGACTCTGCGACGGACTCGGCCTCGGCTCCAACGCGAAGGCGGCGATGCTGACTCGCTCGCTCCAGGAGATGACCCGCCTCGGCGAAGCGCTCGGTGCGCGGCCGGAAACCTTCCTCGGACTCGGCGGCGTCGGCGACCTGATGGCCACGGCTCATGGCTCATGGAGCCGCAACCGCTCGCTCGGCGAACAGCTGGCCAAGGATCCGCAAGGCACCCTCGCCGCCCTCGCCGCGCGCAAGGAAGCCGTCGAAGGCCATCGCGCCGCCGAGGCACTCTCGAAGCTCGCGACCCGCCGCGGCCTCACCGCCCCGATCCTTTCCTGCCTGCACGCGATCCTTTACAAAGGACTCGACCCGCGCGCCGGGGTCGTCGCGCTGATGACCCGCGACCTCCGTCCGGAGGCATGAACCAGTCTGTCGTCGAGACGCGGCCCTCCGCGATCGCCGGCCGCGGACTCTTTGCCTGCCGGGATTTCGCCGCCGGCGAACGGCTCGCACCCTACCGCGGACCGACGACCTCGACGCCGCCCCCCCGACCGGAGACCGGCGAGGTGTTCGCCTTGGAATTAGCCGCCGGGCTCTGGCTCGACGGGTCAGGTACCGATAACCCGGCACGCTGGGCGAACCACTCCTGTGAGCCCAACGCCGAACTGATCTGGCACGGCGCCACCGAGGGCGCCTGGCTGACGAGCCTCCGCCCCTTGCGGGCCGGAGAGGAAATCACCTTCGATTACGGTTTTTCCTTGGCCGAAAGCCTCTTCCACCCCTGCGCCTGCCGGGCCCCCGCCTGCGTCGGCCGGATCATCGCCGCCCCGCTCCGCCCCGCCCTGCGCCGTCACCTGCGTTTTTCACGTCCAAGGGATTGACCACCTGTCGGCCCAAGGTCAGTTTTCGAGGGTCAATCTGTCCATTTATCCATGAAAAAAGTCGCCCTTACCGAGCTCGATCCCCGGCTCCAGAAACAGATCACGGCCGCGGACCAGCAACTGAAGACAAACCCCCAGTACGCGGTGGAAGTCCTCTCCGGTATCTTGGTCCGTAATCCGGGCTGCATCGACGTGCGCCGCAGCCTCCGCAAGGCCCAGAAGGCGATGCTTGGCACCAAGAAGGGTCTCTTTGACGGCCTGACCAGCGCCCTCTCGTCCGGCAAGATCGCCAAGGCCGTCGAAGCCGACCCCGTCGCCGCCATCGCCGCCGCCGAAGAAGCCCTCGCCAAGAAGCCGACCGACGCCAACGCCAACAAGACGATCGCCCTCGCCGGCCTGAAGCTCGGCTTCCATGAGCTCGCCGCCTTCGCTTACGAAGAACTCGCGACCAACGAACCCAGCCAAGTCCAGCACTTCGTCGACCTCGCCAACGCCTGGATCGCCGGCGGCGAATACGACCATTCCCTCGCCGCGGCCGACCGTGGTCTCAAGCTTTTCCCCGGCAACGGCGACCTCCAGGAAGTCGTCCGCAAGGCCTCCGTCAGCAAGACGATGAAGAAGGGCAACTGGGAGGACAAAGGCGACTTCCAGTCCAAGCTCAAGGACAAGGACGAAGCCCTGCGCCTCGACCAGGCTTCGCGCACGGTCACCGACTCCGCCACCGCCCTCGCGCAGGCCGGCGAGCTGGCCCAGAAGATCCAGGCCGCCCCCGACAGCCTCGACCTCTACCGCGAAATCGTGCGCATGTTCCTCATCGCCGAAGACCTCGACAGCGCCATCGCCTGGCTGCAGCGCGGCCGCCTCACGAGCCAGGGCAAGGCCGACACCTCCCTCGAACGCCAAGAAAGCGACCTCATCATCCGCCGCTACGAGCGCATCTCCAAGCAGCTGCGCGAGGCCATCACGGCCAACCCCGCCGACGCCGCCAGCAAGGACGCCCTCGCCAAGAACGAGACCGAGCTCACCGATTTCCGCCTCAAGACCTCCATCACGCTCGTCGAACGCTACCCGAACGATTTCTCCTACCGCCACGAGCTCGGCACGCTCCTCCTCGCCGCCAACCGCCTCGACGAGGCCGTCCAGCAGCTCCAATACGCGCAGCGCAACCCGAAGTACCGCCAGCCGGCCCTCCTCGCGATCGGCCGCGCGTTCTCGCAGGGCGGCAAGTTCGACCTCGCGATCGAGCAGCTCACGACCGCCAAGAGCGAAGTCCAGCTGATGAACGACCTGAAGAAGGAGATCATCTACGCCCTCGGCGATACCTTCGAGAAGATGGGCAAGGCCAAGGAAGCCGTCGACGAATACAAGATCATCTACATGGCCGACTCGGGTTACCGCGACGTCGCCAAGAAGATCAACGACTTCTACGAACGCCAGAAGGGCGCCACGGCCTGACCTCGCCCGCCGCCTTTCCTCTCTTGCGGACGGCCCAGCCCGCCCGCCTCCCCCTTTCTGCCCATGGCACTCACTTCCTTTAAGAGCAACCTCATCGCCGACGTCGGCATCAGCATGGGAGACGAAGGCAAGGGCCGACTCATCCCCGAGATCGTCCGCGAACTGCAGACGCTCACTGGCCGACGCGACGTCGTCGGCACCGTCCTCAAGGTCAACGGCGGCGCCAACTCCGGCCATACCGTCGCCGGCCTGAAGCTCAACCTGCTCCCGGGCGGCGTCGCCGAACACGACGTGGCCTGCCTCGCCCTCGGCGCCGGCGTCGTCGCCGACCCGCGCAAGGCCCTCTGGGAAGCCCTGCCCCTCGAGAAGATCGGCATCCCGGTGCTCAACCGCCTGCTCATCGACGAACGCTGCATGATCAGCGACGTCTCGCACCGCATCCTCGACCTGGCCTGGGAAGACTACCGCGTGAACGTCCTCGGCCACGAAGCCCGCGGTTCCACCGGCCGCGGCATCACGCCGGCCTACGCCGACGAGGTCGGCCAGTTCCAGATCCATTACTCGGAATTCCTCGGCGCGAAGGCCGACTACGCCGTCCGCCTCTCGGCCCGCCTCCACCGCGCGGCTTCGATCGTGCGCGATGTCTGCAAGCTCTCGCCCGAGAAGTGGGCCGGGCTCTTCGCCAAGCTCACCGAGGCCGAACTACGCGCCAACAAGGGCGCCATCGATTCCGGCGTATTCTCGGCCGCGGAGTTCG
>JAUMEU010000044.1:0-3906 GCA_032120295.1 Opitutales bacterium
GGACGAGAATTTCGAGCTCAAGATGGCCGAGCGCGCCGTGAACGCCTACGAGAAGCTCCTCGAGCGTCTTGCCGGGTCTGAACGCGGCCCGCGTTGAGCCGGCGTCTTCGGGTTAAATACCTATTTCCCTCGGTTTTCGAGGGTCGAGGGGCTGGTTTACCCTTTCGCTTTCGCGGATAACGCTTCAATCTCCGGGCATTCACCATGGCTGTCTTCCGCAAGCGTACGCACACCCCGACTCCGAAGAAGAAGGATATCCCGGCGGGTCTCTGGACCAAGTGCCCCCAGTCGGGCGAGATGGTCTACACCAAGGACCTCGAAGCCAACTGGAACGTCTTCCCGGTCAGCGGCTACCATGACCGCCTGACGACCAAGCGCCGCATCGCCCTGCTGATCGACGAAGGCACCTGGAAGGAGACCGACAGCAAGCTCGCCTCCAAGGACCCCCTCAAGTTCACCGCCGGCGGTTCCTACCCCGAGCGCCTCGCCCAGCATCAGAAGAAGTCCGGCCTCCGCGACTCGGTCGTCTGCGGCCACGGCCTGATGGACGGCCTCCCGGTCTCCCTCGCGATCATGGACTTCTCGTTCATGGGCGCCTCGATGGGTTCCGTCGCCGGCGAGAAGGTCACCCGCGCCATCGAACGCGCGATCAAGCTGAAGTGCCCGTGCGTCGTGGTCTGCGCCTCCGGTGGCGCCCGCATGCAGGAAGGCATCCTTTCCCTGATGCAGATGGCCAAGACCAGCGCCGCCCTCGCGAAGCTCCGCGCGGCCGGCCTGCCTTACATCGCCGTCCTCACCAATCCCACGATGGCCGGCGTCATGGCCAGCTACGCCACCCTCGGTGACGTCATCGTCGCCGAACCCGGCGCGCTCATCGGCTTCGCCGGCGCCCGCGTGATCAAGGAGACGACTAACCAGGACCTGCCCGAAGGTTTCCAGACTTCGGAGTTCCTCCTGAAGCGCGGCCTCATCGACATGATCATCCACCGCAAGGAGATGAAGTCGAAGCTCGCCAGCCTCCTCCGCGCCCTCGCCCACCGTAAGGTGAAGGTGAAGGCCGTGAAGAGCCGCGCCTGAGCGCGACCGCCGCGGAGATGACTCCTGCAGAGACGCTCCGCTGGCTGACGGGACTACGTAATCTGGGTTCACGCCTCGGCGTCGAGCGCATGCGCCTGCTCTCCGCCCGCCTTGGCCAGCCCGAACTCGCCGCGCCTTGCTTCCATGTCGCCGGCACCAACGGCAAGGGCTCGACGTGCGCGATGATCGAAGCGATCCAGCGCGCCCACGGCCGCCGCACGGGTCTGTATACGAGCCCGCACCTCGTCGCCATCGGCGAACGCATCCAAGTCGACCGCGTGCCCCTGACCGATACCGCCGTGGTCGCCCACGCCGAACACCTGCGTCCGCACTACGAAGCCATCCGCGCCCAGGATCCGGAAGACGCCCCGACGTTCTTCGAACTGATCACCGCCGCGGCGTTCCTGGAATTCGCCGCCCGCCGGGTCGACGTGACCGTCCTTGAGACGGGTCTTGGTGGCCGGCTCGACGCCACCAACGTCTGCGCCCCCGAAGTCTGCGTGATCACGTCCATCGGCCTCGACCACCAGGAATATCTCGGGCCGACCCACGCGGCGATCGCCGGCGAGAAGGCGGGCATCATCAAGCCCGGCGTCCCGGTCATCATCGGCGATGTCCCGCCCGAGGCCGAAGCCGTCATCGTCGCCCGCGCCCGCGTGGTCGGTGCGCCGTTCCATTTCGTCCGCGATCGTTTCCCGCAGGGGCTGCCGGAAGTCAGCCTGCCCGGGGAGCATCAGCGTCGCAACGCCGGCGCGGCTTTGCTCGCGTGCGAGCTCGCGACGCGTCTGCCGGTCGATGAAACCAAGGCGCGCGCGGCCCTGCTTACGGTCGAATGGGCCGGCCGCTGGCAGTCCCACCGCCTCACCGACGGCCGACGCCTGATCGTCGACGGCTTGCACAACGAGGAAGGCGCCCGCGTGGTCGAGCCGCTCCTCGCCTCGCTGCCTGCGCCGACCGTCATCGTCGGCGCGCTCGGCGCCGAACGCGCCCGCCCGCTCGTCGAGGTCGCCGCGCGCCACGCCACCCGGCTCGTCCTGGTGCGGCCCGATAACGAGCGCGCCTGCTCCGTCGAAGAACTCGCGGCGCTCATCCCCGCCGATTTCCGCGGCGAGGTCCGCCGTGCGTCCGTCGCCGAACTCTTCCCGTCGCCCGCGACCTGCGTGGCCGACGGCGAAACGCTCGTCGTGCTCGGGTCGCTTTATCTCGTCGGCGAAGTCCTCGCGCGCCTCCGTGGCCAGGGCTTACCCGACGCCTGGCAGGACCGCCTGCCGCCTGTCCGATGACCGATTACTCCTTCGTCCCGCCGAGCAGCACCACGCCCAAGGTCGATCCGGCCGAACTGCCCAAGTGGCTCATCGAGGAAGACGACGACTACATGGTCTTCGACAAGCCGGGTTGGCTCGTCTGCCACCCGTCGAAGGACGGCCCGTGGTCCTCGCTCGTCGGCGCCGTCAAGGAATGGAAGCAGATGGACGTCTCGCACCTCGTCAGTCGGCTCGACCGCGAGACCAGCGGCGTGATCCTCATCGCCAAGCATTACGACGCCGCGTCCGCCGCGCAGACCGCGATGGAGCGCCGCATGGTGCTCAAGACCTATTACGCGCTGCTCAAGGGCGAGCTCAAGGAGCCGGTGATGGTCGACCAGCCACTCGGGCCCGACGAGACCAGCCAGGTCGTCGTGAAGACGGCGGTCCGCGAAGGCCCCGGCACTTTGCCCGCGGCGACGTTCTTCGAGCCGGTGCTCGTGGCCAACGGCTATACCCTCGCGCGCGTGCAGCCGCACACCGGCCGCAAGCACCAGATCCGCGCCCACGCCTTCTGGCTCGGCCTGCCGGTCATCGGCGACAAACTCTACGGCGGGGACGATTCGCTTTACATGGAATTTGTGGCGCACGGTTGGACGCCCCGCCTCGGCGCCGCGCTCGAGATGGGCCGCCAGGCGCTCCACGCCGCCAAGCTGGAATTCCGTTTCCCGCCGCGCATCACGCGGACTTTTACCTGTCCGCTCGCGCCGGATATGAGGGAGTTCGTGGTGAAGAAGATGGGTGTGGCTGGAGAACTAGTTGACACGTTGACAAGTTGACACGTTGGCAAGGGAGGCAAGCGCGGTGAAGCCGCGAGGTGACACGTGGGCAAGTTGACAAGTGGACAAGGAAGCCAAAGCAGAGGCCCGGAGGCTCAGAGGCTCGGTTGATCAGACGGAGACAAAGTTGACCGGTTGAACAGTTGGCCGGTTGGCCAGAGGCACACAATTTTCAGGTGGCGGGTGGCGGCCCCGGGTGGCAGGTGGCGGGCGGAACATGGCGCTCAAGGGGAAACCGGAGACCGGATGATTGGCTGGGGGAATACATTTTCAGGTCTCGGGTCTCGGCAGTCAGGTACCAGGTACAGGTGTTCAGGTTCGGGTGCAGGTTCAGGACCTGAATTTTGCCCGTACCCGCACCTGCACCTGATCACCCGTACCTGAGACCAGAGGGCCGAGACCTGGGACCCGGGAATGGATTGTTTGATTTAAAACTATCCCGCCACCCGCCACCCGGGGCTGCCACCTGCCACCCGAGAATGAAATCCACTAGGGCAGCACGCGGTGCTGTCCCTGCCTAGATACAGCTAGGTCGTGACGCGGTCCCGACCCTACCCAAGGCAGAGAGTCTGCGCTCAAAGGGAGACCGGAGACCGGATGATAGGCTGGGGTCATTAATAATGCCCGCAGCATCCTTCCCGGTTTCCGGTCTCCCCTTGAGCCGTGCGTCCAGCTTTGCACAGGCCGTAGGCCGATTTGCACTTTTGCACTTAGGACAGCACGTGGTGCTGTCCCTACCCATGACA
>JAUMEU010000045.1:0-2455 GCA_032120295.1 Opitutales bacterium
GTCGCCTGCTCGCGCTGCCACGACCACAAGTTCGACCCGATCCCGATCAAGGACTACTATTCCTTGCACGGCATCTTCGCCTCGATCGTCGAGCCTCTGCACCAGACGCCCATCGCGGCCACCGGCAACACCGCCGCCGCCCGCTCCGACTTCCTCAAGCGCCTCAACCAGCTCCAGGACGAGCAGGTCGCCGGCTTCTTCCGCTACATGCGCGAGACCCGCGCCCGCTATGACCGCGAGATGGCCGGTCGTCTTATGATCGCCACCGTCCGCGGCGGCTCCTCCGAGGCCGGCGAATACTCCGACCGCTACAAGATCGACCTGCAGTCCGATACGGACTTCGCCGCCATGCGCATCCAGAAGGACTCGCCCATCACTGGTCCCTTCGCCGCCCTGGCGTCCGTGCCGTTCGTCTACTTCGCCGAGCGCGCCCCGATCGTCCTGAAGGAATACCTCGACGATCCGGAGAACCGCGTGAACCCGATCATCGCCGCCGGCCTGCGGAACATCAAACCGAAGACGATGCATGACGTCGCCGCCGCCTACCAGCGCATCTACGTCGAGAACAAGGCCGCGATCCTCGCCCACCTCAACCTCCTGGCCAAGCCGGGCGAAGAGTGGAAGAAGACCTCGCCGGGCATCGCCGAGATGACGGGTTACCCTTGGTCCATCCCGTCCTACGATGAGATCGTCGACAACGAGGACATGATCTCCCTCTTCAGCACGCGTAAGTTCTGTCAGGACTGGCAGAACCGCCCGATCTACGGCGGCATCGGCAACCGCGCTCCGGTCGCCTACTTCCGTCACGCTCAGATCAACGAACTGCGCCTTTCCCACCCCGGCGTCCCCGGCCACGCGATGGTCGTCCAGGATTCCGAAGCCGCGAAGGACAGCTACGTGTTCAAGCGCGGTGACAAGAACCTCAAGGGTGAGATCGTCCCCCGCCAGTTCCTCGACATCCTCACGGTCGGCGAGCGCCGTCCGTATGTCGACGGTAGCGGCCGCTACGAGTTCGCCCAGTCCATCATCTCCAAGGACAACCCGATCACCGCCCGCGTGGCCGTGAACCGCACCTGGACCAAGCACTTCGGCGAAGGCTTCGTGAACACGCCCGACGACCTCGGCAACATGGCCGAGACGCCCTCGCACCCCGAGCTGCTCGACTACCTCGCCACGGACTTCGTGGAGAACGGATGGAAGATGAAGCGCCTCCACCGGATGATCGTGCTCAGCAACACGTATCGCCTGGATTCCGACCCCGCCGCCAACCCGCTGGTGGCCAAGAAGGGACCGGTCGATCCGTTGAAGGTCGACGCCGGTAACCGCCTCCTCTGGCGCGGCAACCTGCGTCGCCTCGACTTCGAGTCCATCCGCGACTCGATGATTCTGCTCACCGGCAAGATGACCACCACCGTCGGCGGCCAGCCGGCGAACATCACCGACGAGCCGTTCAGCTACCGCCGCAGCCTCTACGGTTACGTCGACCGCCGCCGCCTCAGCGACACCCTCTCGCAGTTCGACTACGGCGACCCTGACACCTCGAACACGAAGCGTAACTCGACCATCGTGCCCCAGCAGGCCCTGTTCTTCATGAACAACGCCCTCGCGGTCGACGTCGCCCGCGCCGTCGCCTCCCGCAAGGACGTCGTCAACGCGATGTCCGAGGACCAGCGCATCGTCGCGATGTTCCGCTGCATGTTCCAGCGCCGGCCGTCCACCAATGAGATCCGCGTGGCCCAGGACTTCCTGACCAAGCAGAAGATGGGCGCCGCCACCGCCAAGCTGCGTCCGGCCGCCAAGGCCGGCGAACGCGGCAAGGCCGTGGCGCCGGTCGCCCGTACCGCCGCTCCCCCGACCAAGGGTGCTCCGGTGATGGCTCCGGATGGTGAAGAGAGCATGATGATGGCCGTGACCGGCGGCGGCGCCGAAGGCGTCCTGCGGAACGTGGGCGACATGATTTCCCGCGAACCGCTGACCCCGGTCGAGCTCCTCGTCCACGCGTTGCTCCTCTCGAACGAGTTCATCTACGTCAACTGACGTTTTTGACAGGTTTTTAACGAGGCCGGCCCCTGTGAGGGGGCTGGCCTCTTCGTTTATTGGCTCAAACTTGCATGAATTAGTTGAAACATTTCAGCCGTAGAGGAGTATTTAATACTAGCGGTAAACCCCCTGCCGCCCACCCCCTTAAAACCACCATGTCCTCCCTGTCCGTCAGCCTCCGTCTGCTCGCCCTCGTCTCCGCCGCCGGCCTCGGCGCCGCCGACGCCCCTGAGCCGAAGATGGATCCGGCCGGCCTGGAGTTCTTCGAGAAGAACATCCGCCCGATCTTGACCGAGCGTTGCTACGAATGTCACTCGAAGGAGAAGGGCGTGTCGAAGGGCGGACTCATCTTGGATTCCCGTCAGGGCATGCTGGCTGGCGGTGACCTCGGCGCGGCCGTCGTTCCCGGCGACCT
>JAUMEU010000046.1:0-11904 GCA_032120295.1 Opitutales bacterium
CGGCGGGATTCCACCACGGATCCATCAGGAACACGTATTCCGCGGTATTGAGCGTGATGCCCGTACCGCCGGCCTTGAGCGAGGCGAGGAAGAGCGCGGGGCCCTTCGTCTCCTTGAACTTCTCCACCGGAGCGGAGCGATCCTTGGTCTCACCGGTGAGTTCGAAGATGGGCAATGACGGCAGATCGCGGGCGAGCGTCGCCTTGACGCGCTCGATAAGGGAGACGAACTGGGAGAAGACCACGGCCTTCGAACCGTTGGCGGAGATCTCGGCGAGTTTGGAGACGAGCAGGGTGATCTTGCCGGAGTGGGCCGATGGGCAGGTCGAGTTCTCGGGCAGCAGGCCCGGATCGCAACAGACCTGACGCAGACGCATCAGCAGCGTGAGCACGGAAGTGGCGTCCTTCGAGAGCAGCGAGGCGAGTTCGCCCGACAAACCGCTGCCCTGGGTGAGGTGCTGGTAGAGCGAACGCTGTTCGTGCGTGAGCGGGCACGGCAGGACGACTTCCATCTTCGGGGGGATGTCGGCGGCGACATGACGCTTGAGACGACGCAGGATGAACGGTGAGACCTGCCGGCGTACCTTACCGAGCGCGACCGAGGCGTCGCGCAGCATCAAGCGCTCGAAACCGGCGCGCTTGCCGAGCAGGCCGGGCATCAGGAAGCGGAAGATCGTCCACAGGTCCGTGGGGCGGTTTTCGAGGGGCGTGCCGGTGATGGCGATGCGGTGGTCGGCCTGGAGCGCGACGCACGTCTGAGTGGTCTTCGACTCGGGGTTCTTGATGGCCTGGGCTTCGTCGAGCACCGCGTAGCCGAAACGGGTCTTCGGGAGCAGTTCCGCATGACGGCGCAGCTGCGTGTAGCTGGAGATCCAGAGCTGGGGGCCGGGGTTCTTGACGAAATCATCCTCGGCCGTGAGCACGGCGGTCCCGGCGCTGAGTTCGGGGTGGAAGCGCTTGATCTCGCCGAGCCAGACCGGAATGACACTCGCCGGACAGACGATGAGGGAACGCTCGCCGACGGACCGCGAGGCGAGCAAGGCGAGCACTTGAACGGTCTTACCAAGGCCCATCTCGTCGGCCAGCAGCGGATGCGCACCTAGTTCGCAAAGTCGGCCGAGCCATGCGACGCCCTTGGCCTGGTAAGGACGCAGGTGCGCCGGCAGGCCGTCCGGAGGAGTCGGCTCGTGAAGGAGTTTATCCTTCCAGGCCTTAAGGTCGTCGTTGAGCTTGAGGGCGCCGACGGCCGCATGATCGAACAGCGACAGCAGCAGGTAACGCGGGACTTCGCCGTCCTTCGCCCGCCAGTCCTCGGAGAAGTCGGCGACGGCGGCGTTATAGGCCACGACCCCCTTGCCGGGCAGGATGACGGGACGTCCGCCGGCCTTGAGCAGGAGTTTCTGCTCGTCGGCGAGCAGGCGGTGGCCCCCGGCCTTGAGACGCCAGTTCAGCTTGAAGGACTTACCGTCCGCCGCCGACTCGGCGTCGGCGTCGACCGCGACCTGTAGTTGTTCGTTCCGGAAGATGTTGAGGGCGTCCTCGCCGACCAACTTGAAGCGCTTGCGCCAATCAGCCAGGTCCTCGCGCACGAAGCGCTCGATACGACCGATATTGTCGATCGCCCAGGCGCCGGTGGCCTTGCCATAGGCGAAGCCGGCCCGGTGGGCCACCGTATTGAACCGGAACAAGGCCTGCCGTTGTTCGTCGGAAAGTTCGTCGCCCGGCACGGCTCCGGGGCCGAAACAGTTCCAGGCGTGGCCGCCGCGACCGGCCCAGGCGGCGGAGATCTTCAACCCATCGGAAGATAGCGCGAAACTGACCTGCAGTTTCAATGAGGCACGGGCGTTGGCGTCCTTGCGCTCCGGCTCCTTCGGCGCCTCGGGCGCAGCCGCCATGGCGGATTCATCGATCGCCGGCAGCTCATCGGCGAGCAGTTCCTCGACCTCATACAGCGAGGCCACGGCGAAAGGCGCGCCGTTCTCTTCCTCGGGCAGCGAGGTGCGCCAGTCCAGCTTGCCGTCGACGATCTCGATGACGGCGCGGACCGTCTGGTCCTCAGTCCGGGTGACGGCCTCGGCGTTCTCCGGCTTGAGTTCGATCTGTCTGACCAATCCCTCGGTATAGAGTCGGCGCCCCTCGGTGAGGTCGGCAGGCTTGAAAGCATCTTCCCAGTCCTCAGGCAGGGACGCGAACCACCTCTCCAGGGCTTCCGTGGAGTAGGAGCGGTTGGCCGGACGCGGGGAAGACATCGACGGTGACTTATTAGAACCTGACGGGTTTGGCCTTACAACCCCCAATAAGTGACAAACAAGGGAAGGGTCTGGGCTTGTTTATGCTCGGGTCGCTGGTTTACATTATCTTCCCTTTTAAAGGCCCAAAATGAAACATCTCAGCGTCGGCAGTCGGTGGAACGCAGACCTCATCGCATCTTATCATGAGCAGTGGTCCAAGGACCCTGCTTCGGTCGACGGTGATTGGCGCTCGTTCTTCGAAGGCTTCGAACTCGGCCTCAGCCTCCCGCCTAAGCCAGGCAAAGGCGCTCCGTCCGCCGGCTCGGTCGACGCCACCGTCCAGGGGAAGCTCCTCGCCGCCATCCAAGCTTACCGGATGATCGGCCACCTCCAGGCCCGCATCAATCCGCTCGCCGAGCCCTTCCCACATTTCGAACTCACCGACAAAGCCCTCGGCCTCGACAGCCTGCCGGCCGACCGTGTCTTCCACACGGGTGATTTCCTCGGCGGCCAGATGCTCCCTCTCGGCGAGATCCTCGCCAAGCTGAAGGCCACCTATTGCGGCCCTATCGGCGTCGAATTCAGCCACATCCAAGACGGCGAGCGCCGCCGCTGGTTGCAGGAGCGCGTCGAGAGTTGCGGCCTCCGTCCGGCCTATGATGCCGCGTCCCGCCGCCGCTTCCTGCGCTCCATCGTGCAGGCCGAGCAGTTCGAGCGTTTCCTTCATAAGACCTTCGTGGGCGCCAAGCGTTTCTCCGTCGAAGGCGGCGAAGTCCTGCTCGCCGTCATGGATCAGCTCATCCATCGCGCCCCGTCCGCCGGCGTCGCCGACCTAGTCATCGGCATGGCCCACCGCGGTCGTCTCAACGTCCTCGTCAACGTCTGCGGCAAGAAGCCCGAAGCCCTTTTCGCCGGCTTCTCCGAAAACCACATCCCGGACACCACGCATGGTGACGGGGACGTGAAGTATCACCTCGGCTACGCCGGCGCCCGCGTCGTCGAAGGCAAGGAGATCGGCGTCACCCTCGCCTTCAACCCCAGCCACCTCGAAGCCGTCAATCCCGTCGTCCTCGGCCGCGCCCGTGCGCTCGTCGATCTCCAAGGCGGCGCCGACCGCTCGAAGGTCCTGCCCATCCTGCTGCACGGCGACGCCGCGTTCGCCGGCCAGGGCGTGGTCATGGAGACGCTCAACTTCGCCGGCCTCAAGGGCTACCAGGTGGGCGGCACGCTCCACATCGTCTCGAACAACCAAGTCGGCTTCACCACTAATCCCGACGAAGCCCGCACCGGCCGTCATTGCACCGAGATCGCCAAGTTCACCGAGTCGCCGATCTTCCACGCCAACGGCGACGACCCCGACGCCGTCGTGCTCGCCGCCGAGATCGCCCTCGAGTACCGCCAGAAGTTCGGCGCCGACGCGGTGCTGGACATCGTCTGCTACCGTCGCTACGGCCACAACGAGACCGACGAACCAGCCTTCACCCAGCCCTTGCTGTACAAGGAGATCTCCGTGCATCCGAGCCTCGCCGAACTCTACGCCTCCCGCCTTACCGAATCCAAGTCGGCCCCGGACGGCGAGCTGATCGCCCTGCGCACCGAATTCGACGTGCTGCTCAACGCCGCCCAAGAACGCGCCCAGGCGGCGGTCGCCGCGGAAGTCGACGAACGTAAGACCAAGCCCGTCGGCGTCCGTCCTTTCCGGTCGGCCTACGAGCACTCCGTCGACACGTCGGCTCCGCGTGAGCTGCTGGACAAGGTCGCCCCGGTACTCTGGCAGACGCCTCCCGATTTCACCCCCAATCCGAAGAACAAACGCCTTCTCGACGCCAAGGCCGAAGCTTACAAGGCCGGCGCGAACATCGACTGGAGCCTCGGCGAAGGCCTCGCCTTCGCATCCCTGCTCGCCGAAGGCTACCCCGTCCGCATCTCCGGTCAGGACTGCGAACGCGGCACCTTCTCCCACCGCCACGCGGTGCTGCACGATCCTTCCAACGACGCGGAGTATTGCCCGCTGGGCTCGATCGCCGGCGCCGAGATCGAACTCGTCAACTCCTCCCTCTCTGAATACGCGGTGCTCGGCTTCGACTACGGCTACTCGCTCGAAGCCCCCGATTCGTTGGTGATCTGGGAAGCCCAGTTCGGCGACTTCGCCAACGGGGCGCAGATCATGATCGACCAGTTCATCGCATCGGCGGAGTCGAAGTGGGGCCAGACCAGCGGCCTCGTGATGCTGCTGCCGCACGGTTACGAAGGTCAGGGTCCGGAACACTCCTCCGCCCGCCTCGAACGCTTCCTCCAGCTCTGCGCCGAGAACAACCTGCAGGTCACCCAGCCCTCCACTCCGGCCCAGCTCTTCCACGCGCTGCGTCGTCAGGTGAAGTCGGATTTTCGCAAGCCCCTGGTCGTGATGACCCCCAAGAGCCTGCTGCGACACAAGTCCTGCGTGAGCACGCTCGCCGAACTCTCGGG
This sequence comes from Opitutales bacterium, assembly GCA_032120295.1. Taxonomy (GTDB): domain Bacteria; phylum Verrucomicrobiota; class Verrucomicrobiia; order Opitutales; family UBA953; genus UBA953. The sequence goes on from JAUMEU010000046.1 coordinate 4,700, forward strand.
CGGTCGCTTCCAAGCCATCCTGCCCGACGCGACCCCGGCCGCGAAGACCGAGCGCCTGCTACTATGCTCCGGCAAGGTCTTCTATGAACTCGACGCCGAACGCGCGGTCCGCAAGGACAACGCCACGACCATCGTCCGAGTCGAGCAGTTCTACCCCTTTGATGCCGCCACCCTCGCCAAGTTGCACGCCGACCTTGGTTCGCCCAAGAAGGTAGTCTGGGTACAGGATGAGCCCAAGAACATGGGCGGTTGGTCCTTCGTCGCCCCGCTCGTCGAGGAAGCCCTCGGCCTTCGTCCGCTCTATGCCGGCCGCGACGCCGCCGCCTCTCCCGCGGTGGGTTCGCTGTCGGTCCATAAGATCGAGCAGGCCGACGTCATCCGGCAGGCCTTTGGCGCCTAATAAGGGCCAGTAGCCGATTTTGTCGGCGAGACCAACCCTCCTACTACCCCACAAACGATCTTAGCAGGTCGTTTAAAGGGCTATTTCCCCGTTGAAAGGCCTCGGTTTGGGTTCCAATTTGATACCTACCCAACTTTCATGGCCGTCGAAGTCAAAATCCCTCCCATGGGCGAATCCATCACCGGGGGCCTCCTGGCCGCCTGGCTGGTCAAGTCCGGTGACGCCGTCCGCAAGGGTCAGCCGCTCTTCTCCTACGAGACCGACAAGGTCACCTCCGAAGGCACCGCCGAAGTCGACGGGCAGATCACTATCGTCGTGAACGCCGGCACCGACGTCGTCGTCGGTCAGGTCGTCGCTTCGATCGAAGCTGGCGCCGCTGGTAACGCTCCTTCCGCGCCCGCCGCTCCGGCCCCCGCCGCCAAGGCTGCGCCTGCCCCGCCCGCCGCACCTGCGGCCAAGCCTGCGCCTGTCGCCGCCAAGTCCGGCGCCGCCGCCGCAATCTCGCCTGCCGTCCGTCGCATCTCCGAGGAAACCGGGCTCGCCCCCGCAGGCGTCGAAGGCACGGGGAAAGCCGGCCGCGTCACCAAGGGTGACATGCTCGCCGCGCTCTCCGGCCAGGCTCCGATCCGCGCCGCGGCGCCGGCCGCCACACCCACCGCGGCACCTGCGCCGGCCGCCGCCGTCGTCATCCCTTCCCGCGATGGCCGCACTTCGCGCAAGCGGATGTCGCCGCTCCGTCGGAAGATCGCCGAACGCCTCGTCCAGGCGAAGTCCGAAACCGCGATGCTCACGACCTTCAACGAGGTCAACATGGCGCCGGTCATGGAGCTGCGCAAACGTCACGGCGAAGATTTCCTTAAGAAATACGGGGTGAAACTCGGCTTCATGTCCTTCTTCGTGAAGGCCGCCGTGCAGGCGATGAAGGAAGTACCGGCCATCAACGCCCAGCTCGACGGCGAGGACATCATCGAGAACCACTTCTACGACATCGGCGTGGCCGTCGGTACCGACAAGGGGCTCATGGTCCCGGTCGTCCGCGACTGCGACCAACTCAACTTTGCCGGCATCGAGAAGGCTATCGGCGACTTCGGCAAGCGCGCTCGCGATGGCAAGATCCAGCTGCCCGAGCTCCAAGGGGGCGTGTTTACCATTTCGAACGGTGGCATCTACGGCTCGATGCTTTCGACGCCCATCCTCAACCACCCGCAGGCCGCCATCATGGGCTTGCACAATATCGTCGAACGGCCGGTCGTCGAAAACGGCCAGATTGTGATTCGGCCGATCATGTACCTTGCTTTGTCCTACGACCACCGCCTCATCGACGGCAAGGAAGCCGTCACCTTCCTCGTCAAGGTGCGCCAGTTCATCGAAGATCCCCAGCGCCTGCTGTTCGGCGTCTGATCTCGCCTCCCCACTTCTATCGCCATGTCTCAATTCGATCTCGTTGTCATCGGTTCCGGCCCGGGTGGGTACGTCGCCGCCATCAAAGCAGCCCAACTCGGCCTCAAGGTGGCCCTTGTGGAAAAAGATGCCACCCTCGGGGGCACTTGCCTCAACGTCGGCTGCATCCCTTCCAAGGCCCTGCTCCACTCCACCGAAGTCTACCAGCACGCCGTGCACGGCAAGAAGCATGGCCTCGTCGGCGCCGAGAAGCTCACCTTCGACGTCTCCGCGATGCTCGCCAACAAGGACAAGGTCGTCGCGCAGCTCAACATGGGCGTCGGCGCGCTTCTCAAAAAGCGTAACATCGAAATCATCCGCGGCCTCGGCCGTCTCGTGAAGTCCGGGCAGGTGCTCGTCCGCGGCGCCGCCGGTGACCAGACCCTCGAGACGAAGAACATCCTCATCGCCACCGGCTCGGTGCCCATTGAGCTGCCCTTCATGAAGTTCGACGGTGAGACCGTCATCTCCTCAGACCACGGCATCTCGCTCAAGTCCGTCCCCGCCAAGATGGTGGTGGTGGGCGCAGGCGCCATCGGCCTCGAACTTGGTTCCGTCTGGGCCCGCCTGGGCGCACAGGTCACCGTCGTCGAAATGCTCCCGGTCATCGGCGGCCCGGCTTATGACGCCGACGTGGCCAAAGCCGCGCAGAGCGCCTTTGAAAAGCAGGGCATCAAATTCGAACTCGGCGCCAAGGTCACCGGCGTCAAGAAGACCCCGACGGGCTCCGCCCTCACCGCCGAGCGCGATGGCAAAATCCTCGAATTTCCCGCCGACAAGATCCTCGTCGCCGTCGGCCGCAAGGCCAACACGACCGGCCTCGGCGCCCAGGAATCCGGCCTGAAGCTCGACGAGCGCGGACGCATCGTCATCGACGACCATTACCTGACCAATCTGCCCGGCGTCTACGCCATCGGTGACGTCGTCATCGGTCCCATGCTCGCCCACAAGGCCGAAGAAGAAGGCGTGGCGGTCGCCGAGAACCTCGCCGGCAAGCGCGGTCACGTGAACTACGGCGTGATCCCCGGCGTCATCTACACCGACCCCGAAGTCGCCTGCGTCGGCCTCTCCGAAGCCGAAGCCAAGGCCAAGAACATCGAGGTCGCCATCGGCAAGTTCCAGCTCGCCGGCAACGGCCGTGCGATCGCTTCCGATTGCACCTCGGGGTTCGTGAAGGTCATCGCCTGCGCGAAGACCGACAAGCTCCTCGGCGTCCAGATGGTCGCCAAGGGCGCCTCTGAGATGATCGCCGCCGCCTGCGCGCACATGGAATACGGCGGCAGCGCCGAAGACGTGGCCCGCACCTGCTTCGCCCACCCGACCGTCAGCGAGTCCTTCAAGGAAGCCGCGATGGCCGTCAGCAAATCGAGCATCCACTCGCTCTGAGCGGACGCCGGACTTTTGAACGAAAGGGTGCGAATAGCACCCTTTCTGCTTTTGCGGGCAAACAAGGACGCCCTCCCAATTGAAGGGAAGGCGTCGATTGAAAAAGCAAGGGGCCAGGCTTGCCACGGCACACGGATGAACTGACTGCCGTTGCTTCCTTCCGGACCTGGCGGGATTCGTCGGCCACCCGTTGCATGGGGCCTGGCTTGGTTATCTTAATGCCCGCCTAGTCCGTTCTTTTCAATCCCCAACTTAACCCCTAATCATTCCCCTTTCCGATGGCCGAAATCCCCAAATCTTATGAGCCGCAAGGCGTCGAACAGCAGTGGTACGATCGCTGGGTGGCCGCAGGCTGTTTCAAGGGCAAGGTAGACCACTCCCGCGAATCTTTCGCGGTGATGATCCCGCCGCCCAACGTCACCGGCGTCCTCCACATGGGACACCTGCTCAATAACACGCTGCAGGACATCATGGTCCGCCGCGCGCGCCAGGAAGGAAAGTCCGCCCTCTGGCTCCCGGGTACTGACCATGCCGGCATCGCCACGCAGTCCCGCGTCGAGAAGGAGCTCCGTCAGAAGGAAGGCAAGACGCGCCACGACCTCGGCCGCGAGAAGTTCATCCAGGTCGCCTCCGAATGGCGCGACAAGCACGGCGGCATCATCCTCGGCCAGCTCCGCAAGCTCGGCGCTTCCTGCGACTGGGACCGCACGGTCCACACGCTCGATGCCGGCTACTCGCAGGCGGTCCTGCAGACCTTTGTCACGCTCTACGAACGCGGCTATGTCTACCGCGGTAGGCGCATGGTCAACTGGTGCCCGGTCTCGCAGACGGGCCTCTCCGACGAAGAGGTGATCATGAAGCCCTCCAAGGGCTCGCTCTACCGCATGCGCTACGAGGTCGCCGAACTCCCCGGCACGTTCCTCGAGATCTCGACCACGCGTCCGGAAACTATCCCCGGCGACGCCGCCGTCGCGGTCCACCCCGACGACGAGCGCTACAAGCACCTCATCGGTAAGCACGTGTGGCGCCCCTTCCCGCGCGCCCAGATCCCGATCGTGGGCGACACGGCCGTCGAGAAGGACTTCGGCACGGGCGTGCTGAAGGTCACTCCGGCCCATGACCGTACCGACTTTGATATCGGCAAGCGCCATGACCTGCCGGTCATCGACGTGATGAACCCGGACGGCACCATGAACGCCGACGCAGGTCCCCTCGCCGGCCTGGAGCGCTTCAAGGCCCGTCACGCCGCGGAGAAGCTCCTCGAGGAACTCGGGGCGCTGGTGAAGACCGAGCCCTACGAGAACACGGTGGGCTACTCCGAGCGCGCCGACGTGCCGATCGAGCCCCGCCTCAGCGAACAGTGGTTCATCCGCTACCCGAAGATCGACGAAGCGAAGCGCGCCGTCACTTCGGGCATCATCAAGTTCCACCCCGAGCGCTGGACGAAGACCTACCTCCACTGGCTCGAGAACATCCAGGACTGGTGCGTCAGCCGACAGCTCTGGTGGGGCCATCGCATCCCGGTCTGGTACCGCAAGGGCGCCGACCGCAACGACCCCAAGAACCTGCACGTCTCCCTCACCGCCCCCGCCGATGCTTCGGATTGGGAACAGGACAACGACGTGCTCGACACGTGGGCCTCGTCCTGGCTCTGGTGCCTCGCGACCATCGGCTGGCGCAAGCCGGGCGAGACGACCGAAGAGCTCAAGCACTGGTATCCGACCGGCGCACTCGCCACGGGCCCGGACATCATCTTCCTTTGGGTCGCCCGCATGATCATCGCCGGCCTCGAACTCCATGGTCCGGAGAAGAAGACGCTGACCGACGACGAGATCCGCCAGCGCATCCCGTTCAAGCGCGTCTACTTCAACGGCATCATCCGCGACAAGCTCGGCCGCAAGATGTCGAAGTCCCTCGGCAACTCGCCCGAGCCGCTCGACCTGATCGCCAAGTTCGGCGCCGACGGCCTCCGCTTCGGCCTGCTGTCCATCGCCCCCAAGGGCCAGGACATCCTCTTCGACGAAGATCGCGTCGGCCAGGGCCGCAACTTCTGCAATAAGCTCTGGAACGCCGCCCGCTTCCGCCAGATGTCCGGCCCGATGGCCGATAATTCGACCCTCGCCGCCGTGGTCAGCCGCATCAAGGCGTCGCAGCTCGACGACGATGACTTCGCCATCCTGCAGGGACTCGCCGAACTGACCGACAGCACGACCAAGAACCTCGAAGAGCATGAGTTCACGGCCTACGCCCAGGGACTCTACTCCTTCTTCTGGGGTGATTTCTGCGACTGGTACGTCGAAGCCTCGAAGGCCCGCCTGCGCGATGCCGCCCTGGTCGACAACTGTCTCGCGGTCCAGGACCTCGTCCTCCGCCAGTTCCTCCTGCTGCTCCACCCGGTCGCGCCGTTCATCTCCGAAGAACTCTGGCACCTGCTGGGTTACGGCACGGAGAAAGACTTCATCCAGAACCATCACACCGGCACCGGCGGCGACCTGCTCCGCGTCCTCCGTGAGAACGGCATCAAGCTCAGCGCCGCCAAGGTGGCGGATGTCGCCCTGCTCCGCGAATTCGTCGCTTCCGTCCGCGGACTGAAGTCCCAGGCCAACCAGGCCACGCGCCGCGACGCGGTGATCACGGTCGTCGCCAAGGACGCCACGGCCAAGGCCCTCCTCACCGCCAACCGCGAGAAGCTCAGCAGTCTCGCCGGACTCGCCGAAATCACGTTCGCCGATTCCGCCGGCGACCGCACGGGTTCGCTCACTTCGCTCGGCACCGTGCTGCTCGAACTCTCCGGCACGGTCGATGTGGCCGCCGAGAAGGTCCGCCTGGCCAAGGAACTCGCCAAGCTCGAACAGGCGGTCGCCGCCGGCGAAGCCAAGCTCACGAACGAGGCCTTCGTCTCAAAGGCCCCGCCGAAGATCCTCGAGGGCGCCCGCAAGCAGCTCGACGAAGCCAAGGCCAAGCGGGACGAAATCGCGCGCATGCTCACCACGCTCGGCTAAGATGATCACCACCCGGCTCCACCCCGACAAGCAGTCCGCCGCGCAGGCGATCGCCCGGGAGATAGCCGACCTCATTCAGTTACGCTCGAAATCGGGCAAACCTACGGTGCTGGGGCTGGCCACGGGCTCCACGCCCCTGCCCCTCTACGCGGAGCTCATCCGGTGGCACCGTGAAGAGGGACTGAGTTTCCGTTCGGTCATCACGTTCAATCTCGACGAGTACGCAGGCCTCGGCCCGGACCATCCGCAGTCGTATCGGTTCTTCATGGAGGAGAATCTTTTCCGTCACCTCGACATCCCCGCGGCCAACATCCATATCCCGGATGGGATGGCGAATGACCCGGCTGGTCATTGCGCCGAGTATGAAGCGGCTATCCGCGACGCCGGCGGCATCGACCTGCAGATCCTGGGCATCGGCCGGACCGGACACATCGGTTTCAACGAACCTCCCTCGGCCGCCGACTGCCGGACCCGCTGGGTCCACCTCGATGAAGTGACTCGCAAAGACAATTCGGTCTTCTTCGGCGACCTCGCGCTGGTGCCGCATGGCGCCCTCACGATGGGCGTCGCCACGATCCTCGAAGCCCGGCGCGTCGCACTGCTCGCCTTCGGCGAAGCGAAGGCTGAGATCGTAGCCCGCGCCATCAAGGAAACCCCTTCGGCCGGTTGCCCGGCGACCTGGCTGCAGCGTCACCCCGCCTGCACCTTCCACCTCGACGCCGCGGCGGCGAAAGGACTCTGAGGCCGACGATGGACGTCACCCCGCGCCATCGCTCCTCGATCGACCCCGGACTCGTCCCCGCGGCCCTCTGGACGCGGGCCTACCTCCGCCGTTGCGCGACGACCGCCAGCTCGACGGAGCTGACGATCGCCCTCCGCCGCGCCGACGGCACGGCATCCCTTTTCCGGACGCAGGTGCTCGCGCGCGGGGTCGACGACTCCGCCACCTACCTACACGTCGAACGGACGGTGAAGTT
>JAUMEU010000047.1:0-4451 GCA_032120295.1 Opitutales bacterium
GACTTCGAGCGGTCCGGGAGCCAGCCGAGCGCGATAAGCGCCAACTGGGAGGGGACGAAGACGCCGTAGAGCCAGAAGGCTCCTTGCTCCGTGAACCCGTAGCTGTGGAGGCCCACGCCGAGGAGGTTGGTGCCGAACCAGGACCACGCCGTCACGATGTTGCCGAAGATCAGGAGCTGCATGAGCCCTTCGCGGCGGACCAGTCCGCCCCAGCGGGCGTGGAGGCAGAGGGCGCACCAGAGGACGATGAGGATGGCGCCGTTTTCCTTCGGATCCCAGCCCCAGAAGCGTCCCCAGCTCTGGTCAGCCCAGATGCCGCCGAGCATCGTGCCGATGAAGCTGGCCAGCACCGCGAAGGCGAGGATGCCGTAGGCCGCGCGGGCCACGCTGTCTCCCCAGTTGTAATCGGACTTGAAAGCGCGCAGCGCGAGGTGCAGCGCCCCGAGGAGGCCCGCCACGAAGGTCGCCGAATAGCCGAGGGTCACGATCGTCACGTGCGTCGCGAGCCAGAAGTTGGTATCGAGCACCGCCCGGACGCTCTCGAGGTTGTCTTCGCCGGAGAGGCCGAGGTTGTGGGCGACGATCAGCGAGACGAAGCCGGTGACGCCCGTCGCGACGGCGCCGATACCGTTCTTCCAGACACGCTCGAGCAGGATGCCGAGGCCGACGGCTCCCCAGGCGACAAAGATACCAGTCGAATAGAGATTGGTCACCGGCGGACGTGCGTGCAGCCACATGCGATAGCCCAGCGCGGCCGTATGCAGCACGAAGGACAACACCAGCAGGCGGTAACCCCAGACGCGCAGGCCCTCGGAGCCGGTCACCCAGGAGGCGAAGACCATCAGCACCACGACCGCATAGGCGATGAGCAGCCAATAGAACGGCTGCAAACGACCGAAGCCCGCTTCGGATTCCGCCCGCGTGGACCAGGGGCCCTTCAGCGAGGCCGCGATGGCCGAACTGAGCCGGGCGCACTCGTCGTCCTTGCCTTCGCGCCAGGCCATCGAGAAGTCGGCGTAGCGGGTGATCAGGCCGTCCTCGGCGAGTCCGGCGCGACGGTCTTTCTGCTCTTTGATGATGCCGAGGAGGGAGGCGCCGAGATTATCCCAGCGCACGAGCGAACCAGGTTCTTTAGGCGGCAGCAAGCCGATGACGCCCTGGCGTTCGAATTCTTGGTAGCGCTCCACGAAGGTACGCACGGTCGTCTGCAGTTCCGGGTCGAACGCCTTGCCTGAACCACCGTTGGCGCGGCTTTCGTTCATTTCGGTCAGGGCCCGGTTCAGGGCGCTGATCCAAGCGCCGTATTCGCGGCGGGGGGTGACGTCGGCGGGGAGGTCTCCCGGGATGAAGGTCATGCTCAGCATCGCATACTGGCGCGCGGCGTTCTCGAGCTGGAGGAGGGAGCGGTCTTCGACGTCGCGGTCGGCGGAAGCCCGGCTCCGCGCCTGCTCCGCCGCCTTGCTGAGTTCGGCGCTGTTCTTCAGGATGCCATCCCAGCTGACGTAAAGGCTCTTCTCGGGATCGCCGCCGACGCGCTTCAAAACGTTGGGGTGTTCGACCCGGAAGGTCGGCAGGTGGCGGGCGACGGGCGCACGGAAGGAGACTTCGATGAGCCAGTCGATCGCGGAGACCGAGCCGCCAGACAGGCGGATGGGGCGCTTCTCGAGCATGGCCTGCAGGTTGGCGTCGAGGGCGGGGAGTTCCTGTGCGATGGCGGCCCGATCCTCGGCCGACCAAGTGGACGGGCGCTGACCGAAGGCCACGCGTTCGAGTTTGGAGAGCGCGATGGAGGTGCGGGCGCGCATCTGGAGGAGCGAGCCCGTCGCGAGGGTCTCGATCGGCACGATGCGTCCGCCGCTCTGGACGGGGATCTCGCCGAACTCGCGGGTTTTCCAGCCGGCCTCGGCGGCCGGCGACGCGGCCGCGAACAAGGCGAGCGAGAGCACGGCGGCGGACTTGGCGGCGCGACCGCGCAGGAAGCGCAGCAAGGAGACGCCGAAGTGCCAGACGAGGCCGAGGGACATCAGGGCGACGGAGACATAGGGAATCAGCCAGCCCGGATTGCGGACGACCTGGAGCACGCTGAGTTCCTTGCCGTCCTTGGTGCTGCCGAAGCTCGACTGGAAGAAGGTCAGGCCGGCATGGCGGAGAGGTTGGTTCATCGAGATGTTAAACGCGAAGGAGCTGCCGCCTTCGGCGAGCGTCACGTCGCTGGCGAAGCGACGCGGTGTCTCGGTTCCGGGGTACTTCTCGTGGGTGAACTTGTCGAGCCGGACGGTGAACGGCACGTAATGACGGACGCGCCGGAGGGAGAGCTCGTAGGTCTTGCCCGCTTCCGTGAACGTCTGGGCGTCGAATGATTCCGTGAGATTGAGGTTGAGCGCCCAGGTGCCCAAGGACTTCTCCTTCGTCTTCAGTTCGACGACCGCCGTCGGGACGTTGGGGCGGTTATCGTCGAAACTTTCGGGCATGGGCTTGTAGGTGAGTTCCGTGCGGGCGCCGATGCCTTGGGTGGCCTTGATCTCGATCCCCTCAGGCATCTGAGTCTTGGCCCGGACCATCGCGTTGGGGTGATAGGCCTGGACGATGAGGGAGAAGGGCGTGCCGGGGAGGTCGATGAGCGGGGGGAGCTGTCCGGCCGAGACGCTTCGCAGGATCGTGTCCGGCACGGCGACGACTTTCTCGGTGCCGTCGGACTTCTCCACCAAGGAGATTTCGAAGTCCCGGAAGGCTTCGGAGTAATTACGTTTCTCTCCTTCAGGAATGATCATCGCGGATTCTTCCTGGTAAATCGCCGTGACGAAGCCGCCCCCGAGGAGGAGGAGGAGCCCGGCGTGGATCATGAGGTTGCCGACTTTGGCCGCAGTCGCCTTGAAGTGACGGACGTGGGCGAAGGCGAGATTGACGATCAGGAGGGCCCCGAGCGTAAAGCCAGCCGGAAGCGGGATGCGGAGGGCCGCCGTCGGGTCCATGGGATAGAAGCACAGCCAGCCACTGAAGTAGACCTTCTGGACGTGCCAGATGCCCCAGTGGACCTGTTCGAGCGTGCCTAGGACGATCAGGATCATGGACAGGACCAGGAGTCCGACCGTCAACTTAAGCGAGGCCAACGTATCTATCAGCCGCCGGCCGCTGTCGGCCCGTTTCTCGAATTCCTGTTGGTTCACGGAAGCTGGGATTCGGCGAGGAAGGCGACGAGGGCGGAGCCATGCGCGGCGACCGCGGCGGCGTCACCGCTCATCTTGAAGAACCAGGTGGCGCCCTTGTGCGGGGTCATGACCGCATCGAGGCCCTTCTTGCCGTCGGTCGCGGTCATCACGAAGCGCTGGCTCTCGAGGCCGCCGACCTTGGCCGGCTTGGCGGAAGCGGCGATGTCGTCACCGCTCGCGGAAGGCAGGCCGATCTGGCCGCGCCAGCGGTTCACGTTGGCGGTAAGGCCGCCGACGTTGCCGGGGAAGACCGTCACAGCGATCTCGGCCTTGGAGCCGTCAGGGCCGGCGACGATCCAGGTCGCCTTGCGCATGGCGTTCTCGGGACCGACCGACCAGCCAGGGGGAAGCTTGCCCCACTTGGGGGCGTCGAAGGAGGCCGCTTCGGCCTTCATCGACGCGGGCGCGACCATCGGGGCGGCGACGGCCGGGGAAGGGGCGGGATGCGCGGCGACGGGCGCAGCCGGGGTGGCGGCGGGAGCCGGAGCGGCGTCGGACTTCACTTCGTAGCGGGCGACCTGCGGGGCAGGCTTGCACCCGAAGGCGAGCAACGAGGCGGAGAGGAGGAGGGGGAGGCGCATGAGTGGGAGGACGGGAGATTATTTATTGGCGGGTTTCTTGCCCTTTTTCTTCGCGGCCGCGGCGGCGTCACCGGCGGTCGTGCCGGTCTTGCGACGTTCTTCGTATTTCTCGTCGCGGGGTTTGATGACACCGCGCTTCACGAGTTCGTCCGCATGGAGATCGGCTAGCGGGCCGCAGCGGGCGAGCCAGGCGTCGCACTCGGCGCGCAGTTCGGCGAGCTTGGCCGCGTGGGCGGGGTCGCCGGCGAGATTCTGGACTTCCCAGGGGTCGCTCTGGGTATCGAAGAGTTCTTCGGGCGCGCGATTCGGATTGAAGTAGAGCGCCTGCAGGGGCGTCAGCTTGCCCTCGGCTTGGACGCGGCGGAGTTCGTGCATCGTCTGACCGACTTCCTGGTAGGCCACCTTGCCGGCCTCATCGACGCCCGGCGCCTGGTTGCGGACGTAGCGGAAGCGGGCGTCGCGAACAGAGCGCACCTTGTCGAAGCTCTCGTCCATGAAGTCGCGGAAAGAGTAGACGTATTTCGGAGGCTGGGTGGCCGTCGGCAGGAAGCAATGGCCGTCGTATTCGGCCGGGACGGGAACGCCGGCGAGCGTCAGAGCCGTCGGGGCGAAGTCGATCCAGCTGGCGAAGTCCTCGCGGACCGTGCCCGGAGCGATCTGC
>JAUMEU010000048.1:0-11644 GCA_032120295.1 Opitutales bacterium
GCCCAGGCTTCGAGTCCGGCCATCTCCGCGAGCAGTTCGGACGAAAGATTGAGCTGATGGTCGCGTTCGAGCGCGCGCGTGCGGCCCAAGGCGGCGGCGCAGGCTTCCCAGTGGCCGCCCGCGCGGGCCTCGGTGGCTTCGGCGACGAGCTTCGCGGCCTGATCGGCCGCGTTGGCCCGCAGCCAGGTCGCGCGGCGGGCGCGGGCGTCGTCCCAGCGCGGCTCACCGGAGAGTTCGTTGGCGCCGAAGCGCTCCATGCGCTGCATGAGTTCGGCGGCCTCGGCCGCGCGGCCTTCGGCGAAGAGGGCGCCGACGCGGCCCAGCGATTCGCGCAGGAACTTCGCGGACAGACGCGCGAGTTCGGACTGCGCGTTCGGGTCGTCGGGATTGATGCGGACGATCGAACGGAGCACCGCGAGCGCGCGGTCTTCGTCGCGGCGACGGATGGCGTCGCGGTAGTCGCGGTAGAGCGGATGGCTTTCGCCGATGACGCGTCCGTAGAGGCTTTCGATCGCGAGCACGTGCTGGCCGTCGAGCGGGAAGCCGGCCGGCAGGCCGCGTTCGCGGCACAGCGCATGCCAGCGGTCGGACTCCGCGAAGCTCAGCAGGGCGCAGAGGCCGAGGAGGTCTGGTTCCGCTTCGGCGGCCTGGAAGGCGGCGTGTTCGTTGCCTCCGCGCACCAGCGTGGCGCATTGCTCGAGGCGTTCGCGGGCGCGCAGGCACAGCGCCGCGTATTCACCGGCCAGCGAGCGCGCCTCGAGGTCCGGCGTACCGAGCTCGAGCTGGCCGCGGATGCGGGCGATGAGGCGTTCGGCCTGCATGAATCAACGGAATTCGACGAAGCGCGGACCGGCGGCCCCATTGGCGTCGACGGCCTGCACGCCCCAGGGCGCGCCGGCTTCGATCAGCCTGCCTTCGCGGAAGGCCTTCCGGCGGGCGGCGACCTCTTCGTAGGGAGGACTGTCAGGCCCCTGCTTCGCTTCGAGGCGGAGCAGGTCGGTCTCGAGGAGCGAGCGCGTCGCGCGGACGGAAGGCAGGTCGCGGTCCGGGAAGCCATGCCCGGCGGGATAGAGGCCGACCTGGCCGTGGGCCCAGACGAAGCCGTTGACGGCGGTCTCGGCCCACGGGGCCGGGCGGATCACGCCGGTATCGGCGTCGAAGACCAAGGCGCCGACGCCGAGGTCGAGCGGGCGGAGCAGGGCGGTGTCGCCGATCAAGGCGAGCACGCGACGATCGCCCTTGGGGAGGATGACCTCGATGAGCAGGTTGGCGGCCCGGGTGCCGTCTGCGGGGGCGAGGACGAGCGAGACGACGTTGCGGCGCGCGCCGAGGCCGATGCCGATGGCCGGAAGCTTGCCCGGTTCGGGCGTCGATTCGAACCAGGTCGTCGCACCGCTGACGCGGATCTCACCGTTGAGGTAAGGCGTCCGGTCGTCGCGCTGATGCGGCGAGAGCAAGGGCAGGGCGCGGAGGCGGATCTGCGCGGCGGAGCGCGCGGACGCGCCGGCTTCGGCGACCCATTTGTTCAGATGGTCCACCGCTTGGCGTGAGAGCGGGAACTCGGCTTCGGTGGGTGACTTCGGGCCGGTATCGGAGAAACGCCACTGACCTGGGACGGCGAGGACGGGGCGGACGTCGAGCGTGGGTAGCAGGAGGGTGCGTTCCTTGATCTCGAGCAATTGCTTCCAGGCCGCGTCTTCCGCGATGCCGAGTTGTTTGCCGACGCGAAGCGCCTCGAGGGTTTCGAGGTGGGCGGCCTGGCTGGCCCTGGGGTCGTCCAGGATGTCGCGACGTTCAATCTTGGCGCGTAGATCCTTGACGGCGCCGGCGGAGAAACCGTTCAGGATGCGCGGCAGGATCTGCTCCTTGTAATTACTGAGCCGACGCGGAGCGCTTTCATGGGTCTCGAGCCAGAGGCGGGCGGCGGGCAGCATCTCGCCGGACTCGAGCAGGCTGAGGATTTCGGTGACCGCGCGGTTCACTTGGAGAATTTCTTCCGCCTGCGCGAGGTCGGTGGCGGAGGGGCCGGGGGCGACCACCGGTGCTGGGGCGGGCGTGGGCGTCTCGCTGCGATTCGTGAAGAGGAAAGCCATGCCAGCGGCGACGACGAGGAGCACGCCGCCGACGACCCAGGGCGTGGCCGAGCCGCCTTGCGGCGCGGAAGGCGCGGCGCCGGGTCGGCGGGGGGGGGCGGTCGGCGCGGTCTTCGGGGAAGTCAGGCCGGCGGCGGCTTGGCGCGCGAGCTCGCCGGTCGGCGCGGGCTGCGAGCGGGCGTCGGCGAAGTCGATCGTCGCGGGGCGCTCGGCGTGGGCGGCCCAGACGAAGCCGGTTTCGCCCGTGAGGCGCGCGTCGGTGGTGAACGTCGCATGCCACGCGGCCTTGCCGATCAGCGCGGAGGATTCGGCGAGGAGCCGCAGCAGCGTCGTAATGGCGGGCGGGTTACGCAGTCCGACCGTGGTCGCGCCGGTCGCGTCGACCAGCCAGGCGGCCTTGGCGCCGGTGCCGGTGACCTCGCGCCAGTTGAGGGCGGGCGAAAGCGCGGTGGCCGGTTCAAGGGCCAGCGGGCGGTCTTCGCCGTCGAGCCAGGCCGGGGCGCCGGCCCATTCGGTGAGCCAGCCTTTCCAGCGGGCGGCGAGGGCGGCGGGCGGCGCGAGCAGCGTGGCCTCTTCGGCGGTGAAGATCAGGTGATGGGCTAGACGGTTGTCGCGCTGCGTGTAATCGAGGCCGCGGGCGACGAAGCGGGAGAGCACGAACCAATGGCGGTCGCCGGCGTCGAGCGTGCGGAAGGTGAACGTCTCGCCTTGCGGCAGCTCATGCGGCGTGCCGACGGACTCCAGCAGTTGGGCGAGGCGTTCCGGCACGGCGCGGTGGCGGGCCACCGTGCAATAGCCCGAGCGTCCCGGCGTGAGACCTTGCGGGGCGGAAGTGAAGACGAGTTGGAGGGGCATCAGGAAGTCGGGGTCGCGGGGAACATCGCCGGAGAGGAGAGGTGTAGCAGCCAGTAGAGCGGTTCCTCCACGTGGGCCGGGGAGAGCCGCTGCGGATCCGGCGCGATCCGTCCCTTGTTCGGGCCGGCGCCGATCATCACCGGCGTGTGGCCGAACGAAGTGGCGGCGAAGAAGCAGATTTGGTCGGCGAGCGATTCGGCCGAGGCGACGAGGCCGGGGCAGAGCGCCAACAGGACTTCGCGGACGCGGTCCGAGTTGCGGCGGACGGCGGCGAGGTCGAGCGTGCCGGCCTTGACGACCGCTTCGAGCGGCGAGCTGAGCAGCTTCTCCCAGGTGTCGGACTTGCCGACGACGAAGGCGAGCGGCGTCGCGATGCGCTGATCGTGCGCCAGGCCGAGCACGCGCTTCATGCGGGTCTCCATCTCGGCGAGGATGCTGTCCTGCTGGTCGATGCGGCCCTTGAGGGCGAGCTGCGGGTCGTCGACGCCGACGAGCCTGGCTTTGAAGCGCGCGTTGGCCGTCGGGTCGAAGAGGAAGATCAGCCCGCTCGACGTCGCGACGTGCATCGCGCCGGGCGAGTCATGGATGTCGATGCCGGGTTCGAAGTGCTCACCGGCGTTGTCGTAGAGGATGACTGAGGTGTCCAAGGCCGGCTGGCCGGGTCGGCTGAGCGAGTAGATGAACGGCCGGGGCAGGGACACCATGCGGCCGAGGCGCGGGAGCTTCTCGTACGTGGCGCCTTCGAGGGCCGTCTTGCCGAGCAGCGCGTCTTCGGGTGTCGCGGCGGAGAAGAGGGTGTTGCGCATCTGGTTGAGCAGCATGTTGCCGCTCGGGTCGCCGTCCTTGAAGGCGAGCGAGAAATCCTCCGGCAGGCGGTCCTGCAGCACGCGGGTGAGCACGGCGAGATAGTAGGACTTGCCGGAGCTGGGGGCGCCGATGAGCGAGATGATGCGGTGCGGGCGTTCGAGGTAACCGGGCGGCAGCTGCCGGCGGCAGTGCGGGCAGGCGATGTCGGTGCAGGCCAGACCCATCGGATCAAGGGCGAGCCCTTGGTCGTTGAAGCGCGTGGGCTGGAAGCGCAGGCGCGCGTCGGAGCCGAGGATCGGATCACCGCGCAGGTTCTCGTGCACCGCGATGCTCAGCGCATCGCCGGCGTCGAAACGCGTCCAGCAGACCGGACAGACGTGGGCGCCGCGGTTCTGTTCGGCCGCGAGGAGGACCGGGTTCTCGCGGCGGACGACGGGTTCTTCGGGCGGAGCGAGGAGGGGAGCGATCTGCGCGAGGTTGAAACCGACTTCCAAGCCGACCGGAGTGCAGGCGAGGGCGTCGGTCGGCAGGCCGGAGCGGCTGGCGGCGTCGAGGAGTTCGGTCGCGGGGAATTCGCCGAGCTGATCGCCGGTGCGCGCGTCGAACAGGACCCAGAGGTCGGTCCGGATGAACGCAAAGTCCGCCTGGGCGCGGGGAGCGACGACCAGCAGGGCGGACGGCAGCTGGATCGTGGTGGGTTCGGTCACGGGCAGGCGCCGGCTCAGCGGCGAGCCGTTGACCAAGGCGATGCTCTCCCCGGAAGGCTCGAGGGCCACGAGTTCTCCGGCCGGGACCAGGTTCAGGGTGGGGTGGGGGGCGTCGCCGGGCAGGGACGACGGGAGGTCGGCGGTGGAGCCTTTTTCGCCGCTGAGGCAATTGACCCAGGAGAGGGCAGGGGTTTTCTGGCGGGTCGTGAACATCGGCTCCGTAAAGTCGGGGTTTTAAAGAGGTTGATTAGCGAGGGGTAATTGTAAAGATATGTCACCACCATTATGGGTCGACTCAGGCCTGTTTTCCCCTAACGTTAACTAATCCCCATGGAGACCGAAGCCGACCAGTCCGCCTTGGACCGAGCCCGTCAGGGAGATTTGTCGGCTTACAATGAGTTGGTACTGAAGTATCAGGGTCGGATCTTCGCCAAGGTCTTCTCCTTGCTCCGCAATCGCCAGGATGCCGAGGAAATCACCCAGGACACCTTTATCCGGGCCCACCGGGTATTGGCCTCCTTCCGCGGAACCGCCACTTTTTCGACCTGGATTCACCAAATCGGCACGAATCTCGCCCGGAATCGCTACTGGTACTGGCGTCGCCGCAAACGGGACCAGTCCATGTCGCTCGACGCCGACCTCGGCGACGATCCCGGTGCCACCCTGCACGACATCCTTTCGGACGGCGCCCAAGGCCCTGGTCACGAGGCCCAGCACAACGAATTCGTCCAAAAAGTGGCGGAGTGCATGGAACAATTGAAGCCGGAACACGCTCGTATCCTGACGATGCGCAATGTCCGCAACATGTCCTACGAAGAGATCGCCGAAGACCTCGGTCTCTCCATCGGCACGGTCAAGAGTCGCATCAACCGTGCCCGCGAGGCCCTGCGCGAACTCATGGGAGAGGAGTTCCGCGGATGAGCGCCGCCGAATTCGAGTCCCTCGTCACCCTCTTCCTGGAGGGCAACGCCTCCGCCGAGCAAGCCGCCCGCCTGCGGGATGTGCTGAGCGCTTCGCCTGCCTTGCGTGCCCGCTTCCAAGCGAGCGCGCGCCTGCATCGGGCCCAGCTCGCCTGTCTGAGCCGTCGAGAAGAGCGTTCGATGGCCGGCGTGCTGTCCTGGCTGCATGCCTATGGTCAGCGCATGGGGCGTTCCTTCGCCCACCTCTGTCTGCTCGCCTTGGTCTTCGTGGAACTGCAGGTCACCATTCCCGCCGAATACTCCGGTCTGCTCGCCTACGTTGAGGCGAAGGTGCCGGTCCTAGAGCCGCTCCTCGCTTCGGTGGATATGCCGGTATTGGTGCTCACGGATGTCGCCCAAGAGGCGGAACTGACTCATTCGGCCGAAGCGCCTGATCTTTCGATGCCTGTCATCGCCATGCCCGTCCTCGGCATGCCGGACATGGGCGCGCCGTCAGACCAGCCCGTGGCCATCGAGGTCTGAGGGAGATATCCTGCCTTGCTTCCTTTCGTCCCCGTCCGTCAATGGATGCACGGATGAAGGCCGAAGAACCCAGGTCCGAGGTACGCCTCACTGGCATCGCCGCCGCCCCCGGTGTCGCCCGTGGTCCCGCCTACC
The DNA here is from genome assembly GCA_032120295.1 of Opitutales bacterium. Classification (GTDB taxonomy): domain Bacteria; phylum Verrucomicrobiota; class Verrucomicrobiia; order Opitutales; family UBA953; genus UBA953. The sequence goes on from JAUMEU010000048.1 coordinate 6,040, forward strand.
CGCTGATGCGGGGCATGGCCATCGTCGCCTGCGAGAAGGTCGCCGACCCGGAGGCCGAGCTCCGCCGCCTGGAGGGCGCCTTGGCGGCCACCCGGCAGGAGATCTCCCAGCTCCGCGACGACGTCGCCCGCAAGCTGAACGAATCCGAGGCCTCCATCTTCGACGCCCACCTGCTCGTGCTCGAGGACGTCGCGCTCATCGACGACGTCAGCCGTGAGGTGCGGAGCACCGGTTACAATGTCGAGTTCTGCTTCCAGGAGGTCGCGCAACGTTACATCGAGATCTTCGAGAAGATGGACGACGACTTCCTGCGGGAGCGGGCGTCAGACATCCGTGACGTGACCGGGCGTGTGCTCGACCAGTTGCTCGGCACCCAGCCGGAACGTGTCGGCCAGGCGGCCCAGGCGCACGTCGTCGCCGCCCGCGACCTCACGCCTTCCGATACCGCCGGCCTGCACGACGGCGGCGTCCTCGCGTTCGTGACGGAAGAGGGCGGCCGCACCAGCCACTCCGCGATCATGGCCCGGTCGCTCGACGTCCCCGCGGTCGTCGGCGTCAAGGGGCTCATGGAAGCCGTCCGCGAAGACGACATCATCCTCGTCGACGGCGAAACCGGCCTCGTCATCCTTAATCCGACGCCCGCGACCATCGAGGGCTACCGTGCCAAGGAGCAAGCGATCCGGCAGCGTCGCGATCGCGTCCGCGCGGAGGTCTCGTTCCCGGACCTGACCGCGGACGGCGCTGCTTTCAGCCTGCTCGCCAACATCGGCGATCCGGCCGAGATGGAAGACGCGGTCGCCTACTGCGCCCGTGGCATCGGCCTCTATCGGACCGAGAACCTCTACCTGCGACTCGACGGCTGGCCGGATGAGCGCGTGCAGTACGAAGAATATGCCGAAGTGGTGAAGGCGGCGAAGGGCCGGCCGGTGACCTTCCGCACGCTCGACCTCGGCGGCGACAAGCGCCTGGGCGACCTCGCCGACGAGGCCAATCCGTTCATGGGCTACCGGGCGGTCCGGCTTTGCTTGGAGCGCCCTGATATCTTCCGTCCGCAGCTCCGCGCGCTCGTCCGCGCCGCCGCGCTCGGTCCGGTGCAGGTGATGTTCCCGATGATCTCCGGCGTCGAGGAGCTGCGCCGCGCCAAGGCCGTCTTCCGCGACGTCGAGGCCGAGCTCGCCCGCGAAGGCGTGCGCCCTGTCGAGGCGATCCGTCTCGGCGCCATGATCGAGATCCCGTCGGCGGCGCTGGTCGCCGACAGCCTCGCGGCCGAAGCCGACTTCTTCAGCGTCGGCACCAACGACCTCGTCCAGTATCTGCTCGCCGTCGATCGCGGCAATCAGCGCGTCGCCTCGCTTTACGATCCCTGTCACCCCGCCGTCGTGCGCACGCTCCTGGCGATCTTCGCCGCCGCGCAGAAGGCCGGGATCCCCGCCGCCGTCTGCGGCGAACTGGGCGGCGACCCGCTGTGGGCGCCCTTGCTCATCGGTCTCGGCGTGCACGAGCTCAGCATGAGCCCCGCCGCCTTGCCCGAAGTACGCTTCGTCCTTCGCCATTTCACCGCTGCCGAACTCCGCGAGCTCGCCGCCCAGGTCGTCGCCTGCGATGACGCCGCCCGCACGCGCGCGCTGCTGCAGGAATTCGCCGCCGCCAAACTCACGCTACGCTGATGTCTTCCCGCCTTCCCGCCGCGAACCCGCATTTCGCGGCCATGTCGCCTTACGTCCCCGGCGAGCAGCCGCAGGGCGGGGGATGGGTCAAACTCAACACCAACGAGAACCCTTATCCGCCGAGCCTGCGTTCGCTCGAAGCCATCCGCGTCGCCTTGGTCAATGACGGTGCCGCGTTGCGTCTGTATCCTTCGCCTGATTCCGCGCCCTTGCGCGAGGCCGTCGCGCGCTTCCATGGGTTCGATGCGGCGCATGTCGTCGCTGGTAACGGCTCGGACGACATCCTTAACCTCCTGATCCGCGCCTACGCTGGGCCAGGCCGCCCGATCGGCATGCTCAATCCGAGCTATTCGCTCTATCCCGTCCTTGCGGCCGCCCAGGCGGCCGACGTGGTCAAGGTCGAGGTCACGGACGCCTTGGGCATCGATGTCGACGCCGTCGCCAAGTGCGGCGCCGCCATTTTCTTCCTGACGAATCCGAATGCTCCGCTCGGCGTCGCGTTCGCGACGGACGTCGTCCGCGCGGTCGCCAAGGCCTTCCCCGGATTGCTGGTGGTCGACGAAGCCTACGCCGCCTTCGCCGACGCCGATTGCGTCGAGTCGGTGAGAGAATTCCCGAACGTCGTCGTCACGCGGACGATGTCCAAGGCCCACGCCCTCGCCGGCCTGCGCGTCGGCTATGCGCTCTGTCCGCCCGCCGTGGCCGAGGTGCTCCATCGCGTGCGCGATAGCTACAACGTCGACCGCCTCGCCCAGGTCGCCGCCGCCGCGGCCCTCGACGACCGTGAATGGCTCGACGTGACCGTCACGCAGGTGCGCGCCACGCGCGACCGGCTCGCGGCCGCGCTGCGCCAACTCGGCTGGAAGGTGAATCCCGCCGCCGGCAACTTCGTGCTCGCCGCGCCCGTCTCGTCGAAGCGTCCGGCTTCGGTCGAGACCGCCGCGCACTGCTTCGAATTCCTCCGCGCCCGCAAGATCCTCGTCCGTCGTTTCCCGCACCATCGCCTCACCGAGAAGTCCCTGCGCATCTCCGTGGGCACGGAGCAGGAAACGGACGTCTTCCTGCAGGCCGTGGCGGTCTGGATGGAAGGGTGAGGTTGACAATCCCGCCTTCTGCGGGGATTTCTGAGGGATGAGCGCCGTCGTCCGCAAAGCCAGCCTCCGCCGGGATACCGCCGAGACCAAAATCGCCCTCGAGGTGAACCTGGACGGCGCCGGCGCCTCCGAGATCGCCACGGGCGTGGCCTTCTTCGACCACATGCTGACGCTGTTCTCCCGTCACTCGCTCGTCGACCTCAAGGTCAAGGCGACCGGTGACACCGACGTCGACTATCACCACACCGTGGAGGATGTCGGCATCGTCCTCGGCCAGGCCATCAAGGAAGCACTCGGCGACAAGGCCGGCATCCGCCGCTATGGTTTCTTCATCCTCCCGATGGACGAGACCCTGGCCCGCTGCGCCGTCGACCTCAGCAACCGTCCGATGATGGTCTATCAGGTCGAGATCACCAACTACATGGTGAAGGACTTCAACATCGCGCTCGTCCGCGAGTTCTTCCAGGGCCTCGCCAATTCGCTCGGCTGCAACCTGCACCTGAAGCTCGAATACGGCGACGAACCGCACCACATCGCCGAGGCCTTGTTCAAGGCCTTCGCCCGCGCTCTGCGTGAGGCGCTCGAAGTCGACCCGCGCCAGGGTGGCCGCGTGCCGAGCACCAAGGGTACGCTGGCCTGACCGTGGAAGCCTCCGGGACAGCGCGCCGCCCGCGGGTGGCCGTCATCGATTACGGTATGGGCAACCTGCGCAGCGTCAGCCGTGCCATGGTCGCCGCCGGCGCCGACGCGTTCCTGGCCGCCACGCCGGCCGAGGCCGAGAAGGCCGAGTTGGTCGTGTTCCCGGGGCAGGGTGCTATGGCGGACTGCATGGACTGCATCCGTCGTAACGATTTCGAATCCTTCCTGAAACGATGGATCGCGGCCGACCGTCCGTTCCTCGGGGTCTGCATGGGCTTACAGGTCCTGTTCGAGCGTTCCGAGGAAGCCGACCAGCCGGGCCTCGGCGTGTTCCCGGGCGTCGTCCGCCGTTTCCCATCTCAACCCGGCTTGCGGATCCCGCACATGGGCTGGAATGAAGCCATCTTCAAGCCCGGCGCCCCGTTGACCCAGGGCCTGCGAGCAGAAGGGGAACCCTTCTATTTTGTCCATAGTTACCGGGTGGTCGAGACCGACCCCTCCTTGGTGTGGTGTGAGACCGATTATGCGGGCCGGTTCGTGAGCGGGGTCCGGCGCGGGCGGGTCTTCGCGACCCAGTTCCACCCGGAGAAAAGTCAGGTCAAAGGCTTGCAACTCTACCGCAATTTCCTGACCTTGTCCGTCCGCTGACGGGTATTGCGACTCTCGGCGGACCCTATCCCCGCCATGAGCTCCAAAACCGCCTCTCTCAAACTGGACGACAAGGAAATCGTCCTCCCCATCGTCGTCGGCACCGAAGGCGAACGCGGGGTCGATGTCCGCAAACTGCGCGACGACACCGGCTACATCACTTTCGACGACGGCTACGCCAACACCGGCGCCTGCGAGTCCAAGGTCACCTTCATCGACGGAGAGAAGGGCATCCTGCGCTACCGCGGCTACGGCATCGAAGAGCTCGCCGAGAAGTCCAACTTCATCGAGACCGCCTACCTGCTGATCTACGGCGAACTGCCCACGGCCGCCCAGCTTGACTCCTTCAAGGCCCGCATCCTCGACAGCTCGCAGATCCACGAAGGCCTGCGCATCGCCCTGAGCGGCTTCCCCGGGAACGCCCACCCGATGGCCGTGCTCTCCGCCACGTTGAACACCCTCGGTTGCTACTACCCGGAGCTCGGCACCAACGAGCGTACCCATGACTTGGCCAAGTTCGACGCCACCGCCGCCGTCCTGATCTCCAAGGTCCGTACGCTCGCCGCGCTCGCCCATCGCTCGAAGGAAGGTCAGCCGCCCGTGTACCCGAAGCCGGGTCTCGATTACTGCTCCAACTTCCTGCACCTGCTCTTCTCGCAGCCCAACGTCGATTACACCGTCCATCCGGAGATCGCCCGTGCGCTCGACCTGATCCTCCTCCTGCACGCCGACCACGAGCAGAACTGCTCCACCTCGACCGTGCGCATGGTCGCCTCCGGTGGCGCCAACCTCTTCCCGTCCGTCTCCGCCGGCGTCTGCGCCCTCTGGGGCCCGCTGCACGGCGGCGCCAACCAGGCCGTCATCGAGATGCTCGAGGAGATCCACGCTTCCGGCGATGACGGCTCGCGCTTCATCGCCGATGCCAAGGATAAGACCAAGAGCGTCCGCCTGATGGGCTTCGGCCACCGTGTGTATAAGAACTACGACCCGCGCGCCAAGATCATCAAGGCCCAGTGCGACAAGGTCCTCAAGGTGCTCGGCATCAACGACCCGCTCCTGGCCATCGCCATGCGCCTCGAAGAAGCCGCGCTCAACGACCCGTACTTCAAGCAGCGCAACCTCTACCCGAACGTCGACTTCTACTCGGGCATCATCCTCAAGGCCATCGGCATCCCCACGGAGATGTTCACCGTCATCTTCGCCATCGGCCGCATGCCCGGTTGGATCTCCCATTGGAAGGAAATCGCCGAGACCCCGAAGCAGAAGATCCATCGTCCGCGCCAGATCTACGTCGGCCACACCGAGCGCCAGTACGCGCCGATCGCGAAGCGCAGCTGAGAGACCTGAGCAGTCCATCAAGGGGGAGGGCCGAACGTTTCCGTTCGGCCCTCCGTCTTTTGAGCCATACACTATAAGCCGGATTCTGTCCTTGGGCGGCTCTCGCCGATCCCCTGCGCGCTCATTTCTCTGACCTTGCGGACCCGCCTTGCGGCGGTGCGACAACCCGGGACCTTGGTGGGCGACCTCGGACGGTCCCTGTTCGTCTTGCACCGGATT
>JAUMEU010000049.1:0-1597 GCA_032120295.1 Opitutales bacterium
TTTCGTCGATCTCCGCCCCTCGCGGCCTCCGGGTCGACGAGGGGCTTTTGTTTTCAGGCCACCGACCGACTTCTGAGGCCCGCTCCTGAGGACTTCGCCGGGGCGACGCCTCGGGGATGAACGACAGTCCCCTGTCTTGAGTCCGACGATGGCCCGCTAACCTGCGGGCCATGTCTTTGGCCGACCCTCTCGTGGCAGCCCGCCGACGCCCTCCCTCCTGGCGGAGCTTGGGTGGTTCTTTGTTCTTTCATGGCCTGCTCGTCGTGCTCGCCTGCTGGGTCGTCCTGCGTACGCCGGATCGCCCGCCGGCTTCGAAAGAGTTCGTCGCGCACGCCGTCGCCGGAGGGAAGTCCGGCGCTCCGGCCTCCGTCCATCCGTTGCAACGCAAGCCCAAGGTCGTGGTGCCGGCGAAGCGGCTCGTCTCGAAGTCTGCGACCGCGACGTTGGCGCTGCCGCCGATGAAGGCGATGTCGCCTGAGGTAGGCCTGGCCGGGTTGACGGCCGGGCAAGGGAAGGGCGGCTTCGGCCGAGGTCGCGGCGCCTTCGGTGGCAATGGTTTGGGCGCGGGACTGGGTAACCGGGCTGGCTTCGTCGGCCGTCCGGTGATGGGCGCGTTCATCCGGGCCCATCGCGTGGCGGTCTACCTCGACTGCTCCGGGTCGATGCGTTCCTTCCTGCCGCGCGTCGAAGCCGAGATCCGGAAGCAGTTTCCGGATGCGGACGTCTTCCGCTTCGACGGCGCCCGCGTCGTCGGTCTAGGCGACAAGGTCGTCCATGGTCGAAGCTTCCATGGTCAGGCGCCACGCCTCCGCGAAGGGCCGACGCAGACCGTCGTCGAGACCCTGACCCCGGCGGGGCGGATGGTGCAGGCGAAGGTCCGGACGGCCTGCGAGAAGGGCTCACTGGGCGCATGGATGGATCGGCTCTTGGCCGAGCCCTACGACGCCTTGGTGGTGTTCTCTGATTTCCAGGACGGGGTCCGTCTCTACGAGACGAAGAAGGGCGAACCCAAGATGGTCTGGTCCGATAGTTCGTATCATAAGTCCGGGGGCGCGCAGAAAGGCCAGACGCGTTGGCAGCGCGAGTGGCTGGACGCCTTCGCCAAGGGCGCGCAAGGCCGTGGGCCGCGGCTCTATCTCTTCAGCGTCCAGCAGGAGCCACAGGCTTTCCTGCGCGCCTGCGTGACGGCTTCCGGCGGGGCCTGGACCTCGGTGTCTTGGCTCCGTAAAGGCGGCCGGAAGGCGCCTTGACGGTTGCGCCGGCGGGCCGGACGGTTTGGATGAACGCATGGTCCCTTTCACGGCGGATTACCGCGCCAACTTCTCCGACACGGACGCCGCCGGCATCGTGCATTTCTCGACGACCTTCTTCTGGGTCGAGGCGACCGAAGAGGCCCTCTTCCGACATCTCAAGCTGCCGTTCCTCCGCACCGAAGGCGCGAAGCTGACCGGGTTTCCCCGCGTGCGCGTGGAGTGCGACTTCCTTTCCCCGATCTATCGTGAGGACGTCGTGACCGTCGCGCTGACGCCGGTCGAGATCGGCGACAAGAAACTCGTCTGGGGCTTCACCGCCGCCGTCGGCGAACGCGCCGTCGCGA
>JAUMEU010000050.1:0-3999 GCA_032120295.1 Opitutales bacterium
TCCACCTGCTGACCCTCGAGGCCTTCGACCACTACCAGCGCCACCTCAAACCTGACGGCGCCATCGTCGTCCATGTCTCGAACCGCTACCTTGACCTCCACCCGGTGGTCTACCGGATCGCCGACAAGATCGGCTACCCCGCCATCACGATCGATGACAACGACACGGCTTATGAGGACGCCGGCTTCTACGGTTCCGACTGGATCATCATGACCCGCAATCAGGTCCTGCTCCAGCAACCGCTGATCAGGGACGTGACCAAGGAGACCGTCGAATTCCCATCGCGCATCATGTATTGGACCGACGAACGCAGCGACCTACTGTCCATCCTGACCTCCGAAGAAGGCAGCTTCCTCCGCTGGCTGCAGGGGCTGTGATTGAAAGATCAAGGATGGGCGATGGAAGATAGAGGATGTGATTGCCCGTAAAGCTCCGACCACGTATCCGTCTGACGCCCCTTACCCCCTCCTAGCCATGCGTCCAGACCGTCTTCTCCTTGCCTTGCTTTGCGGGGTCCTGAGCTGTGTCGCGGCGGAGCCGACAAAGAAACCGGCGACGCGGGAAGGCCGGAAGACGAAGTCCTATGCGCCGCAGCCTTGGGGTGAGTGGGTCGAAGCCGACTTCCCGTTCTTCTCCTCCATCCTCGACGCCCGTCGCGAAGGGACCGGGAACAACAACCTCACCCCACGCGGGCTGATCATCAAGCTACCGCACGACACCTGGGCCTGTTTTGACACCGACCTCCTGCGCGTCTCTGCGGTCTGGCGCGGCAAGGGCGTCAGCGATAAGGCCCTCGCGCCTGGTTCCTACCATGATCCGAGCCGCAAGACGCTCGGCGGCCAGTTCCCCTCCCCGCAGCCGGAAGGCAAACTCTGGCTCGGTCACGCCATCATTCCTGGCTGGCAACTCGGTACGAAGGTCGACCCGACCGATCCGCGCTCGCCGGCTCCGTCGCCGAATGAAGTGGGCCGCGGCCCGCTGCCGGAAGCGCTCGGGCGCTTCCAATCCGTCGAACTCGTCGGCACGGACGTCGTCCTGACCTATCGCGTCGCCGACGCGACCGTCCGCGAGCTTTGGAAAGCCAGCGAGCGCGACGGCCACGTCGTCATCGAACGTCACCTCGCCGTCTCCGCCCACGCCAAGGACCTCCTGCTCATCGTCGGCACGCGCCGCCAAGGCCCTTCGCAGGAACTCGAGACCGGAGTCACCGTCACCGGCCCGGCTGAACTCGCCGACGATGATGATTTCTTCGTCGTGAAGGTGCCGGCCAATGGCGCGGCCGCCGCCCTTTGTGTCACGCTCTGCGACGAGCACGCCGCGCCCGCGGTGGCCGCGCAGTCCATCCCGACCGGGCCCTCGGTGCGCCGCTGGCAAGCCGAAGTGAAGACCCGCGTCGCCGTGACGGAGAGCGCCGAGGCTTACGCCATCGATCATGTCGGCCTGCCCGTCGATAATCCCTGGAAGCGCGCCGTCCGCACGGGCGACATTCAATTCCGGAAAGACGGTACGGCCGTGGTCGTCACGCTCGACGGCGACGTCTGGCTGGCCCGCGGCCTGAAGGTCGGCGCAACCGACGTCACCTGGCGCCGTTTCGCCTCCGGCCTCCATGAGCCGATGACGTGCGCGGTGCGCGACGACGAGATCTTCGTCTTCGACCGCAACGGCGTCTGGCGCCTTCGCGACACCAACGGCGACGGCGAGGCCGACGTCCATGACCTCTTTTCCAACGCCTTCGCGCAGACGGCCGACATGCGCGAGTTCCCCAGCACCCTGCGCCTCGGACCGAAGGGCGAGTTCGTGATCGCCAAGGGCGGCCAGGAAGCGACGACCATCGGCAAGCACAACGGGAGCGTGCTGCGTCTGTCCGCTGACGGCCGGACCGCGACCCGCCTTGGCTACGGCCTCCGCCAACCGAACCTCTCCGTCCACCCGCGCACCGGCCTGGTCATCTCGAGCGACCAACAGGGCAACTACGTCCCCAGCACCCCGCTGCACATCATCGAGGGCGACCGGTTCTACGGCTTCCTCAGCGACAAACTCCCGAAGGAAAGCTACCCGGCGCCGATCGCCGCCCCGCTCACCTGGATTCCGCATGCGGTGAACGCCTCCGCCCTCTCGCAGGTCTGGCTGGTCGACGCCCAGATGGGGCCGCTCAACGACCAGATGGTGCAGATCTGCTTCAACCAGCCGGATCTCCTGCGCGTGCTCTGGAACCACCGCGGCGCGAAGCCCCAGGCCAGCGTCGTCAGCGTCGCCAAAGGCTTCGCCACCCCGCCGCTCAATGGCTCCGTCAATCCCATCGACGGCCAGCTTTATATCGCCGGCTTCCAGATCGCCGGCTGGGGCAACACCCTCGACACCCTCACGGGCATCGAACGTGTCCGCTACACCGGTGCGCCGTCGCTCACCCCGCGCGAGATCATCCCGACCGACCGCGGTATCCTGCTGCGCTTCGACGTCGCCCTGGATGCGGCCAAGGCTACGAATCCCGAGAGCTATTCGCTCGCGACGTGGCGCTACAAGCGGGCCCACACCTACGGCTCCGCGCAATACAAGGCCGACGGAAAGACCGGCAACGACTGGCTCACGGCCAGCAGTGCTTACCTCAGTCAGGACGGTAAGAGCGTCTTCATCGGCGTCCCGGGTCTGAAGCCTGTCGAGCAACTCCGCCTCGGCTGGGACCTCGCTACGGCTAAGGGCTCCGAGATGCGGGCGAACGCCTACACGACACCGTACGAGCTCGTGAAGTTCGACCCGGTCGCCGAGGGCTTTGGGCCGATCGAAGTCGACCTCACCCCTAGGGCCGCGGTCGCGAAGAAAGCCGAAGTCGTCTCCGCCGCTGAAGGCCAGCGCCTCGCAACCATGTTCGGCTGCGTCGCCTGCCACTCTGTCACGGATACGACGATGTCTAACGTTGGACCCAAATGGAAGGGCTTGTTCGGATCTAAGCGCGACTATGTGACCGAGAATGGCAAGAAAGGTTCGACGCTCGTCGACGCGGCTTACCTGCGCGAATCGATCCTCGAGCCTAATGCCAAGAAGCACGCCTCGTTCCTTAAGTCCGAGTTCGCCATGCCCAGTTTCGCCGGCGTGCTCACCGACGCCCAAGTCGACTCGCTGGTCCTTTATATCCGGACGCTGAAGTGACCCTTCGGGCGTTTTTATCGCAACTCCTGCCCTTGGGAGCTGTTAGATAGGCATGCCCCCTCTTCGCACGCCCCTGCTCGCCCTGCTCTGCCTGGCCGCCTGCCAGATCCTCACCGCAGCCGATCTGAAACTGCCAGCGGTCTTCTCCGACCACATGGTCCTCCAACGCGAGAAGGCCGTGGCGATCTGGGGCTGGGCGGATGCCGACGAGGAAGTATCCGTCGAATTCGCCGGCCAAAAGAAGTCCGCGAAAGCCGATGCGGCCGGCAAGTGGTCGCTCCGCCTCGACCCGCTCACGGCCAGCGCGGAGAGCCGCAGGCTCACGGCCACGGGCAAGGACGGACGCAAGGCAGAGGTCTCCGACGTACTGGTCGGCGACGTCTGGCTCGGCTCTGGCCAATCCAACATGGCCATGACGGTCAATCGCGCGAAGGATTTCGAACGGGAGAAAACAGCCGCGACCTTTCCGCTCATCCGTCACTTCAAAGAAGAGTCTGCGGGTGCGCCCACGGCCCAGACTCAAGCCAAGGGCAAATGGCTGGCTTGCACGCCAGACAACGTCGGCGCCTTCAGCGCGACGCTCTACTTCTTCGGCCGCGAAATCCATCGCGAGGTCGGCGTCCCGGTCGGCTTGATCAACACCTCCGTCGGCGGCACCCCGATCGAGTCGTGGATCGCCCCGGAAGTCCAAGAGACCAAGCCCGAACTTAGCGCCGCTTTGAAAGCCCAGAGCGCCGCCCTGCCCAAGATCGACCCGGAAAAGGCGAAAGCAGACTACGACGTCGAACTCAAGAAATTCAAGGCCGCGAAAGCCAAGGCAATTGCGGAGGGCACGAAGGTGCCCCGCGCCCC
>JAUMEU010000051.1:0-9853 GCA_032120295.1 Opitutales bacterium
CGCGGAAACGCTTCTCGAGGGGCTCGAGATGGATGTCCGAAGCCTTGCGGCGGATGGCGTCGACGATGAGCGAGTTGACGTAACGGATGATCGGCGCGTCGTCTTCCTTGACGTCGCCGCCTTGGGGTAGCTCGACGGCCAGGCCGTCGTCGCCACCCTTGCCGAGGATGTCATTGTAAGCGCCGCCACCGCTGATGGGTCCGCCGCTGTAGCAGCGCGAAATGGCCTCTTTCAGGGCGTCCGGCGGAGCGAGCCGGGGGGTGAGCGGAAGCTTCAGGACGCCGGAGACGGAATCGAGGGTCTCGGTATCAAGGGGGTCGGAGATGGCGACGAGCAATTCGGCGCCTTCCATCTGCAACGGCAGGATATTGCGGGACTCGGCCTGCTCGCGGCTGATGAGCTTGAGAACGTCCTCCGACGGCGACACTTGGGACAAGTCAATGAGTTCCATGTCGAACTCCTGACTCAGCGCCGCGGTGATCTGGGGCCAGGCGACCTTCCCCGTCTCGACGAGCTTGGCGATGGCCACGGTGTCGGCATTCTGGCCGTCGGGCACGGGGGCGGTCGCGGCACGGGCCTCGCTGACGTCGGCGGGGGACACCAGCCCCTTATCCTGAATGAATTGGATGACGTAGTCGTCGGCGGTCGTCACAGTGAGGAATTCCGAAGCGGAAGAATGGGGGTAGGGGGATTGCTCCTCAGAGAGGAGAACAACGGGGAATTTGACCTTAAATCACGGGAACTTTCCCGCAACCGCAAATTACCTAAAGATGGGCCGAATTACGCGCCCATCCGCCGGCCGACCCAGACCCTTACCTGCTCCCGCAGGAAGCCGGGCTCTCCGTCGTTCCAAAGCACGACGTCGGCACGCTTAACCTTCTCCACGAGAGAAAGTTGCGACGCGATACGCATGGCGATTTCCTCATCGGACAGGCCACGGACACGTAGACGGACCCGACGCACGTCGTCCGAGCAGGCCACGACCACAATCGAATGAAAACCAGCAGTGAGTTCCTTCTCGAAAAGCAACGGGATTTCGACGACGTAATCGACCGTGGCGTCGGCGGTGGCTTCCCGCCGCAGGCGCGCCACTTCGGGGTGGGTGACCGACTCCAGGAAAGCCCGCTCATCCGCATTCGTGAAGACCTTCGCGGCGATCCACTTTCGGTCCGGACTGCCTTTGGCATCCAAGCAGGCGACCCCCCAGCGCTCTATGAGACGGCTGACGCACACGTGGGATTCCAGAACCTGACGGGCCAGCTGGTCGGCGTCGATGACGACAAAGCCCAACTCGGCAAAGCAGGCGGCGGCGGTCGACTTGCCGCAACCGATGCCTCCGGTGAGTCCGATGACCATACCCCACCCTACCCGCCCGGCCCGATGAGGGCAAACCTCAAGCAGGGGTCGGGGAGGATTGCAGGCCAGGTCCCGCGTCGGCGGCCGGCGCGGGGGCGGACGGAGCCGGCTCCGGCGCGGCGGAGGCCGTGGCCGGAGCGGCCACGGGAGTCCGGATCGCGCCCGTCTGGAGAATCTCCATCACATGGACGCCATCGAGGGTCTCGTGCAGCAGCAAGGCTTCGGCGATCTTGCGATGGGCTTCGGCGTTATCGGCGATGAGCTTCTCGGCACGGGCATACTGCTCGCGGACGATGGCCGAGATGGCCTCGTCGATCCGGCGGGCGGTCTCGTCGCTGTGGGTCTGCGTGCGCGAGATCTCCCGGCCCAGGAAGACGGTGTCGGAGTTCTCGCCGAAGGCGATCGGGCCGAGGTCGCTCATGCCCCAGTCGCAGACCATCTGCCGGGCGAAACGGGTGGCCTGCTTGATGTCGCTCGAGGCGCCGTTGGAGATCTCGCCGGAGATGACCTTTTCGCCGATGCGACCGGCCATGGCCATGCAGATGTAGTCGAGCAGGCGCTGGCGCGTGTAGCCGAGAAGCTCTTTCGTCGGCATCAGCATGGCCATGCCAAGGGCGCGGCCGCGAGGCAGGATGGTGACCTTATGGAGCGGCAGCGCGCCGTCGTCGATGAGGGCCTGCACCACGGCATGGCCGGCTTCGTGGTAGGCGGTGTTGCGCAGGTCGGCGACGTCCATGACGCGGCGACGTTCGCGGCCGTAGGAGATTTTGTCGCGGGCTTCCTCGATGTCGACCATCTCGACCTTCTCGCGGTTGCGGCGGCCGGCGTGCAAGGCGCCTTCGTTGAGGAGGTTGGCGAGGTCCGCGCCGGACATGCCGGTCGTGATGCGGGCGACGCGCTGGAGGTCGACGGACGGGGCGAGCTGGAAACGCCTGGCGTGCACGGCGAGGACGGCCTCACGGCCGCGCAGGTCGGGCAGGTCGACGAAGACCTGACGGTCGAAACGGCCCGGGCGCAGCAGTGCGGCGTCGAGGACATCTGCACGGTTGGTGGCGCCGATGACGATGACGCCGGCCTGGCCGTCGAAGCCGTCCATCTCGACGAGCAGGGAGTTCAAGGTCTGCTCGCGCTCGTCGTTGCCGCCGCCGACGCCGGCGCCGCGCTGGCGGCCGACCGCGTCGATCTCGTCGATGAAGATGATGCAGGGGGCAAGCTTGCGGGCCTGCTCGAAGGTGTCCCGGACGCGGGCCGCGCCGACGCCGACGAACATTTCGACGAAATCAGACCCACTGATGCTGAGGAAAGGCACGCCTGCCTCGCCGGCGACGGCGCGCGCGAGCAAAGTCTTGCCGGTGCCGGGAGGCCCGACCATGAGCACGCCCTTCGGGATGCTGGCGCCGATCTTGGTGAAGCGCTTGGGGTCCTTGAGAAAATCGACGATCTCCTTGACCTCCTCCTTGGCCTCGTCGCAGCCGGCGACATCCTTGAAAGTGGTCGTCTCCTTGTCGTTGGCGTTGAGGCGGGCGCGGGACTTGGCGAACTGCATCGCGCCGCGGTTGGCGTTCTTGAGGAAGCGATACATCATGAACAGCACCACCCCGGAGACCAGCAGCGTGGGCAGCACGCTGTAGAGGAACATCGTCCAGCCGGTCTGGGCGGGGATTTCCTTGAAAGCGTCGCGGGCGACGGAGGCGCGGAGCAGTTCGAACTCCTTCTCGGTGAGGCGTCCGTCCGCGGTGAAGCGGGACTTGTCGCCGGCGTCGGCGCCGGCCACGGCCAGCTCGCCGGAGATCCGAACCCAGCTCTCCGATCCCGAGGTGGGGTTGGGCTGGAGGGTGAGATTCTTAATCTTCTTCTCCTGGGCGTAGGACAGCACCTGCGAGACGTTGAGGACCTGGGCGGCGTTGCCAGAGGAGGCGCCCGGAAGGTTGAACAGGGCGATGATGGCCGCCATGAGGAGCAGCCAGATGAAGACCGGCTTGGTGTTCAGGCGGGGGCCGTTTTTATTATCATCCGGCTGGTCGTTTTGACTCATGGGCAAGGGTTTTATCCTAAGCAGGGCCCAAGCCAAGTCAACCGGAGAGCCCCCTTCGTAGGGCCAAGCAGGCGGGCGGATTCGGCCGGCGGCAACCCCGGCACCCAGAGGATCGCGGAGCCGGCCAAGACCACGGGCAGAGCCTCCCGCTTTTCGGCGGGGATTTTGCGGTTGATGAGCAGGTCGGAAAGTTTGGCCGAGCCCGGCGAGCCCAACGGCTGATAGCGGTCGCCATCGGCGCGGCCGCGCCAAACGAGAGCTTCTACGGGTGCGACGACGTAGGCCACCCGGCCGGGCGAAATGTCGCCCTTGGACAGACTGGCCCACAATGTCGCATCGACGTCGACATGTTCGGCGAGCAGGCCGCACTCGTCGTCGGGCAGGCCGTAAGCGATCGGGCGTTCGGCCGGACCGAAGGCCATCGGCTCGCGCCGCAGGCTCAGCACGCCGCCGATGACTTGGACGACCTGGCCCCGGACGGCGGAAGCGGCGTCGCGACCCGCGGAGATCGCCGCGACCAACGAAGCGAGGGACGCTCCGCTCGGTTCCGCGACATCATGCGCATGCAGGAACGTGCGGAGACAGTCCTGGATCAAGGCGACGGGCCGCCCCTGCAAAGCAGCGACCGGCATGAAGCCGTCGGCGCCGACGACGCAGCCGAGCTCGCGGGCCCACTGCGCCAGCGCGACCTGCGCCTCGCCGAGGAGTCGCGCGGAACGGCCGAAGCCTTGGGCATAACCTTCGCCCATGGCTTCGGTTCCGCCGGCGGCGAGCCAGGCGCGGACGCGGTTGCGGGCGGCGACTGGCAAAGCGTTGGTCGCATCCTCGCGCCACGGGATGCCCGCGGCACGCAGCCCGGCGAGCACGGCCCGCTTGTCGATGCCGGCTTGGATCAACGGACGCCAACGGCGATGCCCATCACGGAAATCCTGAAGCACGCGCGGAGCCGCGAGGCCGGCGAGGCCGGCGCCACGGGCGAGGCGCATCAGCGCGTTCTCGACGACGTCATCAAGATGGTGCGCAGTGCAAAGCAGTTCATAGCCGAGGGACGCGCGCTGGCTCGCGAAGAACGCGTCGCGTCCCGCGCGGAGTTCCGCTTCGGACGCCATCCCCTGCCCTTCCCTGACCCCGACCGCGCAGGGCACGCCGAGCGCGACGCACTGCGCGGCGACGAAACAGGCGTCGTCGGCCGACGCTTCGCCGCGCACGCGATGATCGAAGTGCAGGACGCGCAGGCGCGGGCGCACGGCTTCGTCGGCCCAGAGCGCGCACAGCAAGAAGACCGAGTCAGCGCCGCCGGAGACCGCGACGGCGACGGGGCCGGACGAGGCCGGCGCCGACGGCATCCGCGGCAGCCGCAGGGCGGCCGCGCGCAAGGCGTCGGGACTGGGCAGGCTCATCGGCACGCGCTCAGACTAAGTCGCGCCGGCTCCCTGCCAATCCAAAGCGGGCCTCAGAAGGACAGCGTGTCCTTGCCGTACCAGCGACGGAGCGCCTCGGGCACGCGCACGGTGCCGTCGGCCTGGAGGTTGTTCTCCAGGATGGCGGCGAGGACGCGCGGCAGACCGAGACCCGAGCCGTTGAGGGTGTGGACGAACTCGGGCTTGCCGTCCTTCGGGCGGAAACGTATCCCCGCGCGGCGGGCCTGGAAGTCCGTGAAATTGGAGCAGCTCGAGACCTCGAGCCAGCGCTTCTGGCCGCCGGCCCAGACTTCGAGGTCGTACTGCTTGCTGTGGGAGAAACCGATGTCGCCGGCGCAGATCATCAGCACGCGGTAAGGAAGGTCCAGCTTCTGGAGCAGGCGCTCGGCGTCGCCGCGGAGCAGTTCGAGCTCCTCGAAGGATTTGTCCGGGTGCGTCCACTTCACGAGCTCGACCTTATCGAACTGGTGCAGACGGTTCAGGCCGCGCACGTGCGCGCCCCAGCTGCCCGCTTCGCGACGGAAGCACGGCGTATAGCCGACGCGCTTCACGGGCAACGAGGCCTCGTCGAGGATCTCGTCGCGGAAGAAGTTCGTGACCGGCACCTCGGCCGTCGGGATCAGGTAGAAGTCGTCGGTCTGCGCGTGGTACATCTGCCCTTCCTTGTCGGGCAGCTGGCCGGTGGCGGTGGCCGAGGCGGCGTTGACGAGCAACGGCGCGTGGACCTCGGTGTAGCCGTTGGCGCCGGCCTCCTCGAGGAAGTACTGGATCAGCGCGCGGACCAGGCGGGCCATGTCGCCCACGTAGAAAGGGAAGCCCGCGCCGGCGACCTTCACGCCGCGCTCGAAGTCGATCGCCTTGTTGAACCAAGTGATGTCCCAGTGCGGCTTGGCCGACGGGGAGATGAGCCTGGCGTGGTCGCCCCACTCGAGGATCACCTTGTTGTCAGCCTCGGTGCGACCTTCGGGGACGGAATCGTGCGGGATGTTCGGGACGGACAGCGCGACGGCCTTCATCTGCTCCTCGGCTTCGGTGACCTTCTTCTCGAGTTCCTTCACCTTGGCGGAAGCGGCCTTCATCTCGGTGACCTTGGCCTGGAATTCCGGCGAGCCCTTGGGCATCGCGGCCATCTCCTTGTTTGCGGCGTTCTGCGCGGAACGGGCGACCTCGAACTCCGCCACCGCATGGCGGCGGAGTTCGTCAGCGGCCAGGACGGCATCGAGGTCGACCTGGAACTTCTTCCGGGCGACGCCCTTGCGGACGAGGTCGATGTTTTCGCGGAGGAACTTAGGATCCAGCATACGCCGACTTTGCCCAATTCCCCCGCCCGAGGGCAACGGGGAATTATCGCCCGCGCTGGATTCGGCCGGCCAGGAAGCGATTGAGCCACAGCACCTTCTCGCGCTCGGTCCCGGTGCCGCCCAGCTTGAGCGTCTTGCCGCCCTCGCAAACGACTTCGACCTCATAGGTCGTGGAGCGTTGGATTTGGCCGGCCAGGAAGCGATTGAGCCACCGCACCTTCTCGCGCTCGGACTCGGTGCCACCCAGCTTGAGCGTCTTGCCGCCCTCAAAGGCGACTTCGACCTTATAGGTCGGGGAGTAGGAGCTACGACCCCGACTCGTCGCCTCGGTGAGCCGACAAGAAAGTACATCGTCCCAAGCGACGGATTGGGTCCGGTAGATGCCCATGGCGCCGGTGCGGATTGAGAACTGGCCGCCGGCCAGTTCAACGACGCAACGTCCGGCGACGGTCATCACGGTAATTGCGATTAGGAAGATAGACCCCACCAGGAACGGCAGACCGAAGAGCGACATCACGAGATTAAACTCACCCTTCGCGATCTGCATGCCGTAGATGCCGCCGAGCGAACCACCCGCCCAGAAGAGCGTGAAAGGCACGAGGAAGATCGCGATGCAGCTGCGCGTCGAAAGCGTCAGCCGGAAACCGTCCATCGTCTCCTCGAGCCGCACGCCTTTCGGTACCGCCAGTGCCGGCACGAGGTTGCGCTGCTCATACGGCACGGCCGCCTGGCACGCCGCGAGCGGATGAGACTTTTCGCAGAAGCGACAGACCGCGACCCCTTGGGCCGGCGCGAGGTCGGCAGCCTGAATCGGCAAGCCGCAGTCTGGGCAGTGGAACTCCACGCCCGCAAAGTGGAAGAACCCCGACGACTGCCAAACAAATAATCCCCGCCGCGCGAACGACGGGGATTATTTTGCTATGCTTTCGCTTAGACTCGGCTCGCCTCGGGGGCGAAAACTTCGTCAGGACGGAAGAAACGGCGAACCTCAGCGTCCGCCGCGGCGGGGCTGTCGGAGGCGTGACAGACATTACGCATCATCTCGGTACCGAAATCGCCACGGATGGTGCCCTGTGGAGCCACTTTGGAATTGGTCGGCCCGAGGAGTTCGCGGACGCGGGAGATGACGTTGTCGCCGACGAGGACGGCGACGATCACCGGACGGGAGGACATGAAGGCCTCGATCTCCGGGTAGAAAGGCTTGTCGGCGACGTGGGCGTAATGCTCGCGGAGCTGGGCCGAGGTCAGACGGGTCATCTTGCTGGCCTGGATGTCGAAGCCAGCGGCTTCGAACCGAGCGAGGACCGTTCCGCAGAGGCGGCGCTCCATGCAGTCGGGCTTGAGAATGATGAGGGTCTTTTCCATAAGGAACCCTTCGGGCTGAAGGGTCGTTAAGTCTTCGCTTTTAGGGCGAAAAAGACAAGCCCGAAGCAAAATTAGCCCCTAAACCCCTCAAAAACCTTTGGAAATCAGGCAAATAGCCTGCACCGCCAAGGCTTTCCCCTGCCCGATCGAGTCCATCCCTTCGTTGGTCGTGGCCTTGATGCCTACCTGTGAGTGGGAGATCCCGATGATTTCGGCGACCTTGGCCTTCATGGCGTCGACATGCGCCATGACCTTCGGGCGCTCACCGATGATCACGATATCGACGTTGCCGACCACCCAGCCGCCCTGCGCCTTGGCCTCGGCGACGGCCTGGCGGACGATCACGGCGGAATCTAATCCTTGGAGAGAAGCGTCGGTGTTCGGGAAATAATGACCGATGTCACGCAGACCGGCGGCGCCGAGGATGGCGTCGGCGACGGCATGCAGCAGCACATCGGCATCCGAATGCCCGTCCGGACCGACCGGTGAAGGGATATTCACCCCGCCGAGGATGCACGGACGGCCGGCGACCAGCGGGTGGATGTCATACCCGAGACCGACGCGGAAAGCTGGCTGGGCTTGGCTCATAGGGGGTTATTAGGCGAGAAAACGCCCAAAGGGAAGCCCTTGCACAAAACCCTTGAAACGCCCTCCCCGAGGAGGCATTTTGGGGGCCTGTCAGTCTTCAGGCGCGGTAGCCAAGTGGTAAGGCCGGGCTCTGCAAAAGCCCCATGCGTCGGTTCAATTCCGACCCGCGCCTCCAGTTTAAACAAGAAGGGCGTCCCGCACCGGGACGCCCTTCTTCTTGATCACTCAGGCTGACCTTAGCGGGCCGTCTTGCTGAGGTTCGCGACGCCGTTGACCTTCGAGTTCACGCGCAGACGCAGGCCGTTGAGGCGGATGAAACCGGTGGCGTCATCCTGGTTGTAGGCCTTGGTCGGATCCGCCTCCATCGTGGCGATGTGCGGGTTGTAGAGCGAACGCGGGCTCTTACGGCCGGCGACGTAGACGCTGCCCTTGTAGAGCTTCACGCGGACGGTGCCGGTGACGTTGCGCTGCGACTCGGTGATGAGGGCCTGGAGGGCGAGTCGCTCCGGGGCGTACCAGAAGCCGTTGTAGACGAGCGTGGCATAGCGCGGGACGAGCGAGTCGCGCAGGTGCATGACCTCGCGGTCCATGGTCAGCGACTCGATCTGGCGGTGGGCGAAGTGCAGGATGGTGCCGCCCGGGGTCTCGTAGACGCCGCGGCTCTTCATGCCGACGAAGCGGTTCTCGACCATGTCGACGCGACCGACGCCGTGACGGCCGCCGAGCTTGTTGAGCGTGCGCATGACGCCGAGCGGATCGAGTTTCTTGCCGTTGACGGCGACGCAGTCGCCCTGGCGGAACTCGAGCTCGACGTACTCCGGCTTATTCGGGGCGTCCTCCGGGGAGACGGAGAGCTTGAACATGGCCTTATTCGAAGGATGGAAAGCGTCCATCCACGGGTCCTCGAGGATGCCGGCCTCGTAGGAGATGTGGAGGAGGTTACGGTCGGACGAGTAAGGCTTCTTGGCGCTGGCTTCGACCGGGATCTTGTTATCAGCGCAATAGGCGATCATCTCGGCGCGGCCGGGGAAATCCTTGCGGAATTCCTCGTTGCGCCAGGGAGCGATGATCTCGAGGTCCGGGGCGAGCGCGGCGCAGGTCAGCTCGAAGCGGACCTGGTCGTTGCCCTTGCCGGTGGCGCCGTGCGCGATGGCGGTGGCGCCCTCCTTGCGGGCGATCTCGACCATGCGCTTGGCGATGAGCGGGCGCGCGATCGAAGTACCGAGGTAATACTGGCCTTCGTAGATGGCGCTGGCCTGCATCATCGGGAAGATGAAGTCGCGGGCGAACTCGGCCTGGAGGTCGTCGACGTAGAGCTTCGAAGCACCCGTCTTCATGGCCTTCTGCTTGAGGCCCTTGAGTTCGTCTTCCTGGCCGATGTCGGCGCAGAACGCGATCATCTCTGCGTCATGCTTGTCCTTGATCCAGGATAGGAGGACGGACGTGTCGAGGCCGCCGGAGTAGGCCAGGACGATTTTCTTCTTCTTGCTCATGTTAGTGGTATGGGAAAATCAGCCGCGGCGGGCGGCGAGGTGCGCGAGGATGGCCTTCTGCACGTGCAGACGGTTCTCGGCTTGGTCGAAGATGATGCTCTGCTTGCTCGCGAGCACTTCGGCCGAGACTTCCTCACCGGGGTGGGCCGGGAGGCAGTGCATGAAGTAGACCGAGGGCTTGGCCAAGGACATCAGCTTCGCGTTGACCTGGTAAGGCTGCATGGTGCGGAGGCGCTCGGCCTTCTCGGCTTCCATGCCCATGCTCACCCAGACGTCGGTGTAGACCATGTCGGC